>URFI01000050.1 GCA_900547085.1 uncultured Prevotella sp. | reverse complement strand
TCATCAAGAAAAAGACGATAAGCAGGGTTTGGATATTTTTCATCATTAGTCTAGTATGTGAATTTTGGTGCAAAATTAACATTCAAATGTTTCATTTTCAATACATATTTATTACAATTGCATCTTGCAGTATGGCAGATTTGTAACCTTACTACCTTAAAAATAACGTAAAAAGCCACTAATTGTTGCACGAATGTAACAGAATTGTAAAAAACAATACAACTGTATTTCGTTAATATATGGTATTTTTGCACTGAACTAATTGACTATTTGTATGAAGGAGAATAAAAAACTAATCAAAGACGCCCTGAAGAAACACCTGGATCGGGAGGACAAATTCGAGAATCTGGTTTTGAACCTTGCCCTCAAGAAGATGGCTGGAGCTAAGAAAGATGAAGAAGGCGTTTACTATTCAAAGAAGCAAAAACGTGTCATCATGGCCACAAAAACGCTGGAAGGCACGTACGATATCCCCGAAGGGACCGAGATAATCGACGATAACGCCTTCTGGGGATGCGCCTTCCTGGAGCAAGTAAACATCCCGGAAACCGTCACACACATTGGCAACGAGGCCTTTTCACGATGCATGTCCTTGAAAGAACTGGTGATTCCTGCTTCCGTTGAAAGCCTTGGCCATAATCCTTTCGTAGGCCTCAACAGCGAAAACATCGTGTGCAAATCAGAACATTTCGTCATTGAGAACAAACTGATGTTCACTGCCGACCGCAAGAAACTCATCGCCTGTCTGACTGATGCGGCAATGGTCATCATTCCAAAGGGCGTGGTGGAGATTCAAGACTTTGCCTTTTCTCGTCGCCGCAGGTTGAAGAAAGTTATTATACCCGACACGATAGAGATTATTGGCAGTGACGCTTTCTCAGATTGCGATGCCTTGGAAAAGGTCACCCTTCCTGCTACTGTCAGAATGGTTGAGCCACATGCCTTCGCTGAATGTGACCGACTGAAGAAGCTGACATTCTTAGGAACCGTAGAACACATTGCGCGTACATCCGTTTCCAATTGTGACGCTCTGAAGAAAATCATCGTCCCAGAAGGTTCCTCGGCTCTATACATCAAGCAGTTGCATATCCCCCTGGAACTGGAAGACATCGTGATAGAAAACACAGAACGAAAAGACCAGCAGAAACAAGCACCGCAATCCTAACGAACGCTCACCTTCATCAAATTCGACAAAATAACAGTTACTACCCCCGAAAAATGGCACAAAGCACAAAAAAGAAGCATCGTTACATCGAGAGAGACGTCAGCTGGATGTATTTCAATCACCGCATCTTGCAAGAAGCACAAAAGCCCACCGTTCCTCTGTTGGAGCGTTTGTCGTTCCTGGGCATCTACTCCAACAACCTAGACGAATTCTTTCGAGTAAGGATGGCATCGCTCAATAAGATTTTGGAAAGCACGAAAGTCTCGGCAGCGACAGCGAAAATGATCAAGAAGACCATCAAGCACATCAACAAACTCAATGAAGAATACAACATTGAGTACGGCAATGCCATCAAGGATGTGTTCGCCGGACTGGAAAAGCACAACATCCGAATGCTTGACGAAACGCAGCTTAACGAGGAACAGAAGGCTTTCTTGAAAGCATTTTATTACGATAAGCTCAACGGTTCGACCAATCCCATCTGGCTTTCAGAAATTGATGACATCAGTATTTTGGAAGACAATCGCATCTATCTCGCCGTGAAAAGAACCGAAGAGATGAGTCGCAAAACAAAATTTGCCATCATCAAAATACCCGACAGGATTTACGGACGCTTCTTGAAGATTCCCTCTTCAGACAATTGTGAGAACTTCATGTACCTGGATGATGTCGTTAGATACTGCCTGCCCCTCATCTTCATCGGTTTGAAAAAATGTACCTACGAGGCTTATTCTTTTAAGTTTACCAAGGATGCGGAAATGGAGGTTGACAACGAAGCCGATTACGGTGCTATGGAACGCATCGCCATAGGGGTGAACAGTAGGAAACGAGGTGAGGCCATACGCATGGTATATGACAAGGACATGCCAGCCGACTTGAAAAAGAAGGTGATGAAACGTCTGCACGTGAAAGAGCTTGACACCTTGCTGGCAGCAGGCAGATACCAGAATCATAAAGACTTGATGGGCTTTCCGGCACTGGGTCATGAGAAGTTGAGTTATCCCAAATGGTCGCAAATACTCAAGCCAGAATTCCTTTCAGAAGAAAGTATCTTCGACCTCATCAGGCAGAAAGACCGTTTCATCCATGTTCCCTACCACTCTTTCAACGGCTACATTCGCATGTTGAGAGAAGCAGCCTTGCGCCCGGAAGTTAAGGAAATCAAAACCACGCTCTATCGCTTGGCCAAAGATTCCAAGGTGGTGAAGGCCTTGATTTGCGCAGCACAAAACGGCAAGAAGGTGACGGCCGTCGTCGAGTTGCTGGCTCGATTCGACGAAGAAAGCAATATCAAGTGGAGCAAGCGCATGCAGGAAGAAGGCGTCAACGTTATCTTCGGCGTGGAAGGTCTGAAGATTCATTCCAAACTCTTGCACATCACGACTACCAAAGGCAATCTGGCTTGTGTTGGAACTGGCAACTTTCACGAGGGAAACGCCAAAACCTATACCGACTACCTCATGATGACGGCGCGGCCACGCATCGTTAATGAGGTGGAAAAGGTGTTCTACTTCATTGACAGACCCTTCTCACAAGTACGCTTCAGAGAACTCATGGTGTCGCCCAACTCAATGAAAACACGCATCATCCGCATGCTCGACAACGAAATCAAGAATGCCTTGGCCGGGGAAGAGGCATGGGTGAAGATTAAAATCAACCACATCACCGACCCTGATATCGTCAACAAGCTCTACGCTGCCTCGCAAGCCGGCGTGAAAATAGACTTGCTCTTACGCGGCAACTGCTCACTGGTTCCCGGCGTCAAAGGCATGAGCGAGAACATCAAGGCCGTGGGCATCATTGACAGATACCTAGAGCATTCGCGCATCTTGATATTCTGCAACGGCGGAAAACCAAAATATTATCTGGGTTCGGCCGACTGGATGCCACGCAATCTCATCAACCGCATCGAAGTGATGACACCTGTTTACGACCAAGACCTGCAACAAGACCTGCTGCGCACCGTTGAGTATGGCATGCGTGATACGACCAATGGGCGGCTCATCGATGGATTGGGGACCAACGAAATACAACCCATCGCCGAAGGAGAGCAACCTTTCCGCTCACAGCAAGCCTTGTTCGAGGCGTATCAAACCGAACAACAAGCATGACGAAAGACAAAGAAACAACCCCAGAACCCATCAAACAAAAAGAAAAAATGGAAGCAAAAACATTCGCAGCAATTGACATTGGATCGAACGGTGCGCGCCTGTTAATCAAGCGTTTTGATGACAGTGCGCCCCAATTTGATCGCTTTAAGCGGGTGATGTTCATCCGCATTCCCCTGCGATTAGGTAAAGACGTGTTTACATTAGGCAAGATTTCGAAAGACCGCGCCACGATGATGATGCGCATGATGAAAGGCTTCAAACAGTTCATGCTGCTCTACCAGGTGGATCAATACCGAGCCTGTGCCACCGCAGCCATGCGCGATGCAGACAATGGGAAGAAGGTGATGAAAGAGATTGAGCGTGAGACAGGCATCAAACTTGAGATTATTCGGGGCGAGGAAGAAGCACGACTGCTTTGCAACAACATCATTGAACAAACCAATAGTCAAACGGGTAATTTCGCATACGTCGACGTGGGAGGCGGCAGTACCGAGATTTCATTGCTGCATGATGGTGCACTGGCCGAGAGTCACTCATTCGATATGGGTACCCTGCGCATGCTCAGCGGCAAGGTAACCAACGCCACCAAGCATCAGATGCGGGGCATGTTGGACGAGTATGCCGAACATTTTCCTGACACGCAGATTATTGGTTCGGGCGGCAACATCAACAAACTCTTCAGGCTGACGCACGGCAAGAACGACGAAAAACAAATGAAAGTGGAGGAATTGAAGGAAATATACGAGACGCTTTCCAAGCTCAGCGAGGAAGAAAGAAAAGAAAAGTACGGTTTGAAAGACGACCGAGCCGATGTCATCATACCAGCTGCAGAAATCTTCCTGATGGTAGCTAAGGCCTTGAAGTGTGACACCATCTATGTACCCAACATCAGTTTGGCAGATAGTATTGTTGACGGTTTATACCGTGAGTACTGCCAAACAAAGTAGAAAATCATGCGATGCAGACTATAACGGGGCTTGGTACCAGTGGGGTATCAGGCCCCGTTCGTTTGTCATCAATGTGCAGTTGAGGTGCAAATGATTATTCGACAGCACATTCTCGGAATAACTTCGAAACATTATTTTAATGCAAAATAATCGTAATAAATATGTGTTGTGTCAATTATTTTTTGTTAATTTGCAATAAGTATCATAAAACACGGAACAAGATGGGAAAAGAAAAAAAAGGTGGCAAACGCATGACCAAAAAGCAATTGGCTGAAAAGCTGGAAGGGTTCTTTACAACACAACCGGAAAAAACATTCAGTTATAAAGAGATATTCCGTACGCTCAAGCTGAACACGCATCCGCTAAAGATGCTCGCCATCGACCTGATGGAAGAGATGGCTTGGGACGATTTCTTGACGAAGGTGTCTGACCATTCATACCGCCTCAACCAAATGGGACAGGTAGTGGAAGGGATTTTTCGGCGCAAAGGTAATGGGAAAAACTCGTTCATCCCCGATGGAAGCGACAAACCCATCTTTGTTTCAGAGCGCAACTCGATGTCGGCACTCAATGGTGACCGCGTGAAAGTGTCGCTCATGGCGCGCCGTCAAAAGCACATCAAAGAAGCACAGGTCATCGAAATACTGCAACGTTCGCGCGATCAGTTCGTTGGTAAACTGCGAGTTGAAAAGAACATCGCCTTCCTGGTGACACAGGAAAACTTGTTTGCCAATGACATTTTGATTCCAAGAAACAAGTTGAAGGGCGGCCAAACCAATGACAAGGTGGTGGTAAAAGTGAGCAAATGGCCCGACGAGAATCATAAAAACATCATAGGAGAGGTTATCGACGTGC
The DNA here is from genome assembly GCA_900547085.1 of uncultured Prevotella sp. Taxonomy (GTDB): domain Bacteria; phylum Bacteroidota; class Bacteroidia; order Bacteroidales; family Bacteroidaceae; genus Prevotella. The sequence goes on along the minus strand of URFI01000050.1, from coordinate 7,110 downwards.
TGGGCAAGACTGGCGATAACGATGCGGAGATGCACACCATCTTGGCACAATACGGTTTACCTTACAAGTATCCTAAGGCTGTTGAAGACGCTGCAGAGCGAATTAGTGGCGAGATTACCCCACAGGATTTGGCTGAAAGAGAAGACTTCCGGCAGGTATTCACCTGCACGATTGACCCCAAAGATGCCAAGGATTTCGACGATGCCTTGTCTATTCGTGAAGTAAGCAAAGGCATTTGGGAGGTTGGTATCCACATTGCTGACGTGACACACTATGTTACCGAAAATTCCATCATCGACAAAGAGGCGCAGAAACGTGCCACATCCGTGTATTTGGTAGACCGTACCATCCCGATGTTGCCCGAACGATTGTGCAACTTCATCTGCTCCCTTCGCCCCAATGAAGAGAAACTTTGCTACAGCGTTATCGTGGAGATGGATGTCGACGGGTTCATTCGGAGCCAGCGTATCGTGCATACCGTCATCAAAAGCAATCGCAGATATGCCTACGAAGAGGTGCAGCAGTTGCTTGAAGACAATGGTGTGGTAGACGGAACGGGGCAGCCTGCACCGGCACCACACAAGGGTGGATACAAGGGAGAGCATGCTAAGGAGCTGATTATGCTGGACGCCTTGGCCAAGAAGTTGCGTGAGGAACGCTTCAAGAACGGTGCGGTGAAGTTTGATTCTGAAGAACTTCATTTCGATGTTGATGAGAAGGGCAAGCCCGTTCGCTGCTATTTTAAACGTTCAAAAGATGCCAACAAGCTGATTGAGGAGTTCATGTTGCTGGCCAACCGCATAGTGGCTGAGAGCGTAGGGAAGGTGAAAAAGAGTGCCAAAGCCAAGACTTTGCCTTACCGTGTACACGACAATCCCGACCCACAGAAGCTGGAAAACCTAAAAGATTTTATCGTGAAATTCGGCTATAAGATGAAAACGGCAGGGACAAAGGGACAAACTGCCCGCAGTCTTAATCGTCTGATGGAAGCCGTTGACGGCACGGATGAGCAGAAACTCATACAGACCGTCGCCCTCAGAGCGATGATGAAGGCGAAGTACACCATTTATAATATAGGACACTTTGGCTTGGCTTTCGACTATTACACACACTTCACGTCGCCCATCCGTCGTTATCCAGACATGATGGTTCACCGCCTGTTGACACGATATGCGAAGGGTGGCCGCAGCGCCAACAAGGACTATTACGAGCGTTTGTGCGAACATAGTTCTGACATGGAGCAGGTAGCAGCCAATGCCGAGCGTGACTCCATCAAGTACAAGATGGTGGAATTCATGGGTGAACACATCGGTGAAGAGTTTGATGCGCACATCAGTGGCATCCAAAGCTATGGCATCTATTGCGAAATCGACGAGAATCATTGCGAGGGAATGGTACCCATGCACGATTTGGATGACGATTATTACGACTTTGATGAGAAGAACTATTGTCTTGTTGGCCGTCGACACCATCACAAATACCAGCTGGGAGATCCCATCAGGATTAAGGTGGCACAGGCCAATCTGGAGAAGAGACAACTCGACTTCACACTGGTCGACTAATCATTTTTCCATCAAATCGAAGAAAAGAGTAAACTTATCTATTTTGTTCAACTAATTTAATCATGATATGAATCTCACCAATAAAGTACCAATGCAGTTGCTTGCATGGTTGCTGTGCCTTATCTTGGTCCCGCCAACTCATGTAGATGCGAAGAACATCAAGGTCATAGAGACCAACATACCCCAACGTCCTGCTGGACAAAAGGACGTGCTGCAGCTCACCACACCTAAGTTACAAACGGTTCGCGTGGGCTTTGTTGGATTGGGAATGCGCGGAATAAGTGCCGTAGAACGATGGAGCCAGATTTCTGGAACGGACATCGTGGCGCTCTGTGACGTAGAGGCCGACCGAGTAGAGCTTAGCCAGAAGAGGCTTGATAAGCACGGACGACACCGGGCTGTGGCCTATAGTGGCAATATAGATGCATACAAGAAGATGTGCGAACGCAAGGACATCGACATCATCTACATCGCAACCGACTGGGTTCATCATGTGCCGATAGCACTTTACGCCATGAACCATGGAAAGCATGTGGCCATTGAAGTACCCGCAGCAACCAACATGAATGAGATTTGGGCATTGATCAATACAGCTGAACGCACACGGAAACATTGCATGATGCTGGAGAACTGCGTGTACGACTTCTTTGAGTTGTCCTCCCTCAACATGGCACAACAAGGTCTCTTCGGTGAAGTTTTGCATGTAGAAGGTGCTTACATTCACAACTTAGAGGACTTTTGGGGCGAATATTGGCACAACTGGCGACTTGATTTCAATCGTAAGAATCGAGGGGATGTTTATCCTACTCACGGCATTGGCCCTGACTGTCAGGTGCTGAATATTCATCGAGGTGATCGCATGGAATATCTCGTTGCCATGGATACCAAAGCTACCATTGGCCCAAAACTCGTTGAAAAGCAGACCGGAAAACCATGCAATGACTTCCAAAACGGTGACCAAACCTCTACGTTGATTCGCACTGTCAAGGGGAAGACTATGCTCATTCAGCACAACGTGATGACACCACGGCCGTACAACCGGATGTATCAGGTGGTTGGAACCGATGGTTATGCCAGCAAATATCCTGTTGGCGAGCTGGCTTTCAGACCCAAACAGTTGGCGACCAACGAGAAGATTAGTCACGAAAACCTCACAGCTCATGCTGCAGTAGCAGACAAAGTTCGCGACGAGTTGCTGCAACAATACACGCCACAGTTTGTCAAAGACCTTCAAGAGAAGGCTAAGAAGGTGGGTGGACACGGCGGTATGGACTACATTATGGACTACCGTTTGGTTTATTGTCTACAGAATGGACTACCGCTCGACATGGATGTGTACGACTTAGCCGAATGGTGTTGTCTGGGTGAGCTCACCAGTTTGTCTATCGAAAACAATTCGGCACCAGTCGCCATACCCGACTTTACGCGTGGAGCTTGGAAGCGTATTAACGGTTTTCAATATCATTTCGCTCCATAACAACCCCTCAAAAATCCTCGCTAAGAATTGATTTTTATAATATGGGATATATCGATAAAAGCTTGATGGAGGGCGAACGTGTCGTTTATCGCCCACGACTACACTCGGCCATTTACTGGCGTTCGGCATCTTTGGCCGTGCTTGGGATTCTCTTGTTGGTTTTTCCAACGGAGGGAACTCTTTTCCATCTTCAAATCGCAGCTTGCCTGTTGCTCGTGCTATTCGCCGTCCTGGGTTCCGTATCAGCAAATGGAGGACGGCAGTATGCACTGACCAACAAGCGCATTATCGCAAAAAAAGGTATCGTTGAGCGCAACTCTTTGGAGCTGATGCTCCGCAAATGCGAAGGCGTGCAGATTAAACAGACCATGTTAGGGCGTATCTTCAACTACGGTACTGTCTATGTAACAACCGGAGAAGCAACCAACAGTTTCGAGTATATCCAAGACCCCATCGTGTTCAGCACGAAGATTCATCAGATGATAGACGCACTGAAAGCGTCTGAATAAAGGTACCCTGCATGGCATCTGTACGTTTATAGATGTCGTGCATGCCGCTGGGGAGGGACATAAACCCATGCCGTTGGGTGGATGTCCCGCTTTTTATGCGTTTCAATCAGCATGTGGAAGATTTTTTGTACCTTTGTAGCCCAAAACCAAAGACAATGAAGAAGCTTTATATAGAGACATACGGATGCCAAATGAACGTGGCCGACAGCGAGGTGGTTGCGTCGGTCATGCAGATGGCGGGGTATGAGATATGCGACAAGGAGGATGAGGCAGACGCCATTTTTCTGAACACCTGCAGCGTCAGAGAGAATGCGGAGAACAAGATATACAACCGACTTGACTCGCTTCACGCAGAGCGAAAGAAGGGCAGAAACCTGATATTAGGCGTGTTGGGCTGTATGGCCGAACGGGTGAAAGACGATTTGTTGAATAACCATCACACCGACTTGGTGTGTGGACCCGATTCGTATTTGAATCTTCCGGACATGATTGCACAAGCTGAAACGGGCAACAAAGCAATCGATATAGAACTCTCGAAGACCGAAACCTATAAGGATGTGGTTCCTCAACGGCTTCTCATAGGCAAGATAGGAGGCTTCGTAAGTATCATGAGGGGATGCAACAACTTCTGCCACTACTGCATCGTACCCTACACAAGAGGTAGAGAAAGGTCGAGAGACGTGGAGAGTATCTTGCGCGAAGTGCGCGACCTGCGCGACAAGCACTACAAGGAAATTACGCTGTTGGGGCAAAACGTCAACTCTTATTGTTTTACCATTCCCGAACATTTGTCGGCAACAGGCGAAACAATTCCAGCAGAAACCATTGATTTTCCAAAGCTCTTGCGCCGTGTGGCACACGAAGTTCCCGGCGTACGCATTCGCTTTACCTCGTCGCATCCTAAGGACATGAGCGACGACACGCTGCGCGTGATTGCTGAAGAGCCTAATGTTTGCAAGCACATTCACCTGCCGGTGCAAAGCGGCAGCAATAAGATATTGAAGCTGATGAACCGCAAATACACCGTTGAATGGTACATGGATCGCATCAATGCCATTCGCCGCATCATTCCCGATTGCGGCGTTTCTACCGACATGTTCGTGGGCTATCATGGCGAAACAGAAGAAGATCACCAACAATCGCTGGCCCTGATGCGCGCCGTTGGTTACGACTCGGCTTTCATGTTCAAGTATTCCGAGCGTCCCAGCACCTATGCGTCAAAGCATTTACCAGACGACGTGCCAGAAGAAGAGAAGATACGACGCCTGAACGAGATGATACATCTACAAACAGAGTTAAGCGCCGTCTCTAACAAAAAGGACGAAGGCAAGGTTTTTGACGTGCTTGTAGAGGGATTCAGCAAACGCAGCAGAGAGCAACTTTGTGGCAGAACGGAGCAAAACAAGATGGTGGTGTTCGACAAAGTAAATCACCATATCGGTGAAACCGTGCGTGTGCGCATCGTCGGCAGCACATCAGCGACATTGTTTGGAGAGGCCATGTAAGAAACAAAGCCTCACCCCCTGCCCCTCTCCAAAGGAGAGGGGAGTGATTAGCTTTATTCATCTTCAGCAAGTTGATGGCTGACCGTAAACAAGTTGTCAGCTGTCATTGACAGGAAAAGGTGTAGAAATGCATGGGTTATGCGTTTCTACACCTTTTTTCATTTGCTTTATTTGTCAAAACGACTGCGTTAGTATAGTTCGAACCCTGTCGTTTGTTTCTTTCTCTTTATTCGTTATTTAAAACGACTTCACCACGATGGTACGAATGGGAACATGACGATATTATCATGCATCGGTACAGTGCTTGCAGGGTAAACAATTGTACATCTTCAAACAAAGAACCCGATTAATTCTTTCCTTATCTATTCAATTTCCACGTCACCCCGTCTTTGGTGTCTTTCACCTCAAATCCATTTTCAGCTAAAGCGTCGCGTATTTGGTCGCTCGTAGCCCAGTCTTTCTCCGCCTTGGCCTTAGCTCTGAGTGACAAAACCATGTCAACCACCTTGCCGTAAGCCGCCTCGCGCGCATCGTTGTCACTTCCTTTCTCACTCTTTAGGCCAAGCAGGTCGAAGGCAAACAGCTGCATCACATCCTTCAGTTCGGTAAGGTCTTCCGCATTGATGCTGCCTTTGTGGTCGAGCAGGGAGTTGATAGCGTGACATGCTTCAAACAAGTTACTGATGACGGTTGGTGTCTGTAAGTCATCATTCATCGCCTCATGGCACTTCTGCCGTAAAGCCATAACCAACTGATGGGTAGCCTCATCCGACGTGGATGCTGTCTGAATGCGTTCCAAGTCGTTAATGCCATTCATCAAACGTTCCAACCCCTTCTGACTTGCCTGCAACGCTTCATTCGAGAAGTCAACGGTACTGCGGTAGTGGGCCGACAGGATAAAGAACCGAATGGTCATGGGCGAATACGCTTGTTCCAAACCATCGTGCTCGCCTGTAAAGAACTGTTCGAGAGTAATGAAGTTGCCCAAACTCTTTCCCATCTTCTTTCCGTTAATGGTAATCATGTTGTTGTGCATCCAATAGCGCACCATCTGATCGCCCTGACTGGCTACGGCTTGTGCAATCTCGCACTCGTGATGCGGGAAAACCAAGTCCATTCCGCCGCCGTGAATATCAAAGTGATTGCCCAGATACTTACGTCCCATGGCCGTACACTCACAGTGCCAACCGGGGAACCCGTCGCTCCACGGACTGGGCCAGCGCATGATATGTTCGGGCATGGCACGCTTCCATAGTGCAAAATCCACTTGGTTGCGCTTCTCGTCTACACCATCCAACTCACGACTGTTATTGATGACGTCGTCTAAGTTGCGCCCCGACAGAATGCCGTAGTGATGGTCTTTGTTGTACTTCTCTATGTCGAAATACACCGAACCGTTGCTCTCATAGGCGTAACCATTCGCCATGATTTGTTTCACCAGCTCTTCTTGCTCAATGATGTGACCCGTGGCATGTGGCTCAATGCTGGGACGCAGCACGTTCAACGCATCCATGGCCGCATGATATCGGTTGGTATAGTGCTGTGCAATCTCCATCGGTTCGAGCTGCTCCAAGCGGGCCTTCTTCTCTATTTTGTCATCCCCCTCATCGGCATCGTGTTCCAAATGGCCAACGTCCGTGATGTTACGCACATAGCGCACCTTATACCCCAGGTGCTTGAGATAACGAAAAAGAATGTCGAATGTAATGGCCGGACGCGCATGCCCCAAGTGAGGATCACCGTAAACCGTGGGACCACACACATACATACCCACGTTGGGGGCATGCAGTGGTTTGAAAAGTTCCTTCTTGCGGGTCAACGTATTGTAGACAAAAAGTTTTTGTTCCATAAGTCAATCGTGTTGATATCTATTTGCAAAGTTACGACATTTCAGCAAAAGGGCAAAAGAGAGTGAAACAAAAAGACGGAAAAAGAAAAGCCGAGTCCGTTCAACTTTGCATGCTGATGCAAACGAACAGGCAAACAGCAGCATGCCAGCAGCTGTCGTTTGGCGCACAGCTTTTAAGGCTGGTTCTATAAATTAGCTTTGTTAGATT
>URFI01000049.1 GCA_900547085.1 uncultured Prevotella sp. | reverse complement strand
TGCGCAGAAAAGCCCTTCTATATGATGCAGATTGGGCAGCTATAACATGGAAATTAGATGGTAAAAGCATGTTAATAGCTGCTTTATTCCATTTGAATAAGGTACAAAATGATGAATTGAAGGCTTTGAACGCCTCAAATATCTACCAATTTTGTCTATTTCTCAATTTTGTTTTGTCAAAGAAAACGAATTGAGTTAACAAATGAAAGGTTTGTTAACAGATTTGGACGGAGTTGATTGCCAACCAGCCTTATTTTCATATCGTGTCGCAAATAGCAGTTCCATTCGCGTACCTACTAATGGGCATGCTTGTTTTTTACATCGAGCATCCTTGCTCAATTGAAAGAGCCGTGTGTGTTTGTAGACGACCTTACATAAAGAGAAGTGGCTTTATTTGTATTTGTTGATAAAGTCTTTAGCTCTGGTATCGCCTAATTCTTTCGCTTTATTCAAGGATTCCAGTCCTTCTTTCTTTTGCTTGTTTTGTACTTGGGCTAACCCTTTAATGAGATAGGCATCGGCATAACTTGGTGCGATAGCAATGCACAGATCGGCCGTTTTGATGGCATCTTCGTATAAATTCACTTTCAATTGTAGCGAAGCCATCTCTGCTAAGTAAGTAGGTTCTTGCCGATTCAAAACAGCTGCATGAGCAATGTCGTTCAAGGCTTGTTGATATCTTCGCAGCTGTGAATTGCACTTATAGCGCGTGTAATAAAATTCATGACTGGCTCTGCCCAGCATCAACGTGTCATATTGATTATAATCCGCCAATGCTTTTTTGTATTCGCCAATTTGGTCGTATGCTACACCGCGTGCCAACACATAGGGAGCAGCCACTGGTGTCAAAGGCTGTGGACAGGCTGCGACGGCACTATCCAATAAGGTTAGAATCTCTTTCTCGTCAGCTTTGAGTTGAGTTTTTGCCTGTGCAGCTTCGTAAAATAGTTCACCAGAACGTAACGATGTTTTCGTTAGCGCCATGAACATGTCATAGGCCTTTTGATAATTTCCTTTTGTAAAAATAATCTGTGCTTGTTGGTGCTGGTACACAGGAAGTGGATTGATGTTGTTTGCTTGTGTGGCTTCATCAAGTGCTTTATCTAATGACCATTGCGTAAAGGTGGAGTCTGGCTGATAAAGTTGCTGCTGATAGATGAGCTTGGCATACTCGGAGTGAGCTACATCCTTGTTTTTAGCACGCTTGATTGCCGTTTCCATCTCGTCGGCAGCCTGTGCAAGCTGTCCTTTGCTGGCAAAAATGTTTGCTTGCGCTACATATCCATCGACAGATTGCGGGAACAGACGTTTAAAGTCTTGCACATATTTGAGATAGTTCTTATGATTCTGTTCTCTTGACATCATCAGCATGACCAGTGCCTCTGATTCCTTACTTGGCATTTGTGTACGTATCGAAGTTTGTCGCAATACAGGGTCAGCAATGCTCAGTCCGGTGTTTACTTTCATGTCGTTCATGAACTTTGCATCCACAGCATGTGTCTCGTCGGCACTGTTGGCATGTTGCAATATACCAATGACCTCACCCTTGGCATTCACGAAAGGGCAGCCTTCCTTGTTCGCCGGTGCTTCGGAAGAGAAGATATAATAGGCGTACTTATCCATAAAGGTTTCCACCTTTTGGATAGGAACTTGCTTGATGTCAAGTGATTTGATGGAATAGCCTACGACAGATACTTTTTCATTCGCCTTCGAGGTAGACGCAGCGATTTTTGCAGGAGTGGTGTTTCCTATTACTTTAAACTTACATACGTCATATAGTTCGTTCGCTCCAATCATAACGTCAACCGTCATGGCCTTGCCTTGAGCATCAATCACTACAGCACTGTCGGCTCCCACAAAAGGTTTCCATGTGCTGATTGCCTCTCCATTTTCTCCAACAAATACACCACGTGTTGAACTAAGCAAGGTTCCATCGGCCTTGAACGTAGTTAATGAGAAAACCGATTTTGCTGCCTTTTTTACATTTGCAGACTGTGCGTTAACCTGGGAATGTCCTCCTAGCAGCAAGGCAATGAGGGTGGTGAGGGTTAGAATTGTTCTTGATTGTATTGGATGTATCATTGTGCTATTTATTTCATATTTAAAAGTTCGCGTGCGTTGGCAAGAGCTGCTTCAGTGACATTACTTCCACTCAGCATCTGAGCCACTTCCTGTACACGTTGGTCTTGGTTAAGTTCATACATGTTGGTTACCGTACTGTCTTTTGACTCAGACTTGCTTACCTTATAGTGAGTTTTTCCAAGGGCAGCGATTTGTGGAAGATGAGTTATACTGATAACTTGCCGATCGTTCTTGCCCATTTCGTCCATGATGTGTGCCATTTTCTCGGCAACACTGCCACTTACCCCCGTATCTATTTCATCAAAAATGATGGTAGGAAGTTTGACAGCCCCACTAATCATAGCCTTTAATGACAGCATGACGCGCGCTATCTCACCACCGGAAGCAACTTGTGATACGGGTAATAAGGGTGAATTGGTATTGGCGCTAAACAAGAAAGAAACGCCATCTTGCCCTTTGTTTCCTAATGGTTTCTGGGTGATTTCAACTTTGAAACGGATGTTAGGGATGCCAAGAGGAACCAAGCGACTCGACATTTCTTTTTCAATGGCTTTCGCAGCCTTTTGTCTTATTGTTGTTAGTTGATTGGCTTTCTTCGTACATTCTATGAGCAGTTGGTCAACGTGTGCTTGTTGTTTTTGTAACTCTTCGTCACTATGGTCGATATGCTCCAGTTGTTTTTTTATTAACTTTTGTTGAGTGAGTAATTCGGTAACGGTTTCCACATGGAATTTGTGCTCCAATGCATTGATTAAATCAATTCGCTCTTGAAGTTTTGCCAGCTGTTGAGGGTCGAATTCAATGTTTTCCGTTTTGTTCTGAATCTCGTTCTCTATATCTTTTAGTTCGATATAACAGCTTTCTATTCTTTGTGCAACCTCTTCAATGGGCGAGTAAACTTCCTTGATGCCATCCAGTTGTTGAGTAATCGTTCTTAGTGCTTCGATGACGCCAACCGATTCTGCGGACAACAACTGTTCTGATTGATACAGGGCTGTCTTAATTTCTTCTGCATGTTCGAGCGTGGCGAGTTCCTGTTCGATGGCTTCCTGTTCACCCTCAACAAGTTGTGCTTGTGCGAGTTCACCATACTGAAAGCGTAAGAACTCTTCGTTTTCTTGACTTTTTGCAATGTCAGCTTTCAATTCTTCCAACTGTTCAGCAGCCTTCTTGTATTCTTGATAACAAGTCTGATATTGGGCCAAACTCTTGTTGTCCTGCGTAATGATGTCGACGACCTGTAGTTGAAAGTCTTCCTGGTTGAGCAAAAGGTTTTGATGCTGCGAATGGATATCTATTAATTGTTCCCCCAATTCTTTCATGGTGGCAAGCGGTACTGGCGTGTCGTTGATAAAGGCCCTGCTCTTTCCTGAGCTGTAGATTTCCCTTCTCACGATACAGTCTGTTGCATCATCATCGATGTCATTCTCTTCGAAAAAGTGGAGAAGATTGTATTTGCTGACATCAAAATGAGCTTCAATCAAGCATTTTTCCTTTCCTGTTCTGATGAGTTTCGTGTCAGCGCGATTGCCCTTCAAGAGGCCAATGGCGCCAAGTATAATGCTTTTGCCTGCTCCTGTTTCGCCCGTAATGACAGAAAAACCGGGATAAAAGTTGATGTCGAGTTCATCAATCAGCGTAAAGTTTTGAATATGTAATTGCTTCAGCATCTTTATTCTTTGATTTTTTCCCATGCATTGTTTTGGGAAGCGTTGATGGAAAACAGTATTTCGTAGACCCGCTCTTTCTCTTTCTGGGTTCCTTTTCCGCTGTAGATGTTGGCCAGTTCATCACGCTTATAATCGGTCCATATCTGTGGCAACAAGCTTAACGGTCTGTTTTCGTGACTTTTTTTCAATCCCTCTTCCAATGCGGTCGTGATGTTTGTTCTGCCTCGCTCAACGTTTGTGGCCATTTGGTCTAATCCGTTTCTGTAATAATCGTATTGCAGTTGACGGAAGGGTGACATGGCACTATCCATGTAGTCGTTGATGATGGCAAAACGGTTTCGGCTATCATCGAATGATTTCCAGCCCGTAAAATTAAGATTCTGCGCATTGTTGGTCAGGTTGAGGCATCTTTGCAGTATGTCTTCACCGCCCATGGGGGAGAAGGAGTCCAGATTCAATCCAATGATGAGATAAGCATAATAGGCTATCAAAGCAGTGAGCTGGTTATTGATGGACTCTTCATTGAATTCGAGTTGGTCGAATTGAGCAAACTCAAAATTAAAGTCGTTGTCTGTATTATTATATAATGTGGTGGTGTAAGCAGAGTTGAACACGGGTCTATTGGCTTGAATCAATGCCCGACAAGTGAACATGTTTGTGGCTTGATCGTATTTGGTCACCGTAATGTTGAAATTACATGGAATGCGTTCTATGCGTTGGAACTTCAGGTTGGTCCACTGCCTGTCATTGATGAACCTAGTGAGTGTCTGCTCCAGATTCTCAAAAATGCTGGCATCCGTACCTTGTATTTGGTTATGGTTGATATGGATATGCGCATTCAATTCTTGACTGTATACCGGCGAATAGACGCCAGCAGCCAAGAAAAGACTGAATATGAGGAGGGATACAAACTTCTTCATCTGTTAAAAAAATCAGTGCGCCAATCGTTCTTATTTCTTGTTAAACTCTCGTAAGCGTATACGGGTGAGCACCTGTTTCGTGTTGTTGGTAAAGTCATTGGATAACATCCAACTGTAATAGCCTGGATCTTTTAGAAGAACTTCTGTCACGGCACAACCTTTATATTTACCGAAGTTGAACACTTCTTGTCTCATGGGTGAACCGTCTTCTGTGGTCAACACCTTGACGTCAGGACCTTTCATGTCTTGCCAAACTATACGGCCGGCAAAATCGACATTGTCATTCATCTTGGAAAATTCGGCCAAGTATTTCATGTCGTTGGGCAATGCTCTGTCAGCTTCTTCGGCTGTTTCGGGGTTGTATTTGTCCAATTGTCCCATCAATACACGATAAGTCACCTCAGCATCTTGGTCTGCCCGATGGGCTTCAAAGTCGTCTTCCATTTTCCGTCCACAATAGAATTTGTAAGCTGCCGCCAGGTTGCGTCGCTCCATCTTGTGAAAGATAGCTTGGGCATCAACCAAACTGCTTTTACTGAAGTCGAAGTCAATGCCTGCACGCAGGAATTCTTCCGCCAGTATTGGTATGTCAAAGTGATTCGAATTATAGCCTGCAAAATCGCAACCTTTAAATTCTTCTGATAGATTTTGCGCTATATCTTGGAACTTGGGTGCATCCGCAACATCTTCATTGGTAATGCCTGTCAAGGCAGAAACTTCGTGAGGTATGTTCTTTTCAGGATTGACAAGAATGTTCTCGCGCTCTTCTTTTCCGTCAGGAAATACTTTGATGTAAGATATTTGGATGATACGGTCTTTTACTAAGTCAAGTCCTGTTGTCTCGAGGTCAAAAACTATGATTGGTTTCTTTAAATTCAGTTTCATTTTTAAGTGACTTGTCTATGAATAAAATGGAAATATCTACCCGATATCGGAATATATGTTTTTCCACACCGGGTAGATATGCCTTTCCTCATGCGAGTTGCTGTATGTTAGTCATTGAGCAGCATAGGCATAATGAGCATCAGGATGTCTTCGTCTTCCTCCTGTGTCGTCGGGACAATGACACCTGCACGGCTTGGGTCAGCCAGTTGAATGGTTACGTCTTCACTTTCAAGGTTGGTGAGAATCTCTGTCAACGAACTGCCCTTAAAACCAATGTTCATGGTTTGGCCAGAGTAATCGCAAACGATGCTTTCCTTGGCACTTGTCGCAAAGTCTATGTCTTCGGAAGAGAGCTCCAGTTTACCAGTTTCCAGATGAAGCCGTACCAGTTGGCTGCTTTCACTGGCAAAGGGTAGGATGCGTCTCAAGGCACCCAAGAGGCCCTTGCGATCGACGGTGAGTTGATTGGGATTGTCCTGCGGAATGACAGAGTTGTAGTTAGGGTATCTGCCCTCTATCAATCTGCACGATAATGATCCTCCTGCATAATGTATTTCGGCGTTCTTTGTATCAAATTTGATGACAGCATCTCCCTCGTCTTTTGTCAGAACGTTTCTTAGCAACATGGCTGGTTTCTTGGGTAAGATGAACGATGCCGGCGTTTCACTCTTTAGTTTGAAGTTTTTGTTTCTAACGAGTTTGTGTCCATCGCTTGCCACGATTGCCAAACTGTCGCTCGTCAGGTCGAAATATATACCGTTCATGACAGGCCTCAGCTCGTCTTGTGCTGTGGCAAAGAGAGAACGGTTGATGTTGTCATTGAGAATCCCAGCATTCATCGTAATGACGGTTGCACCATCTGGTATTGCTTGTGATTCGGGATATTCTGCTGCATTTTGAGCAGTGAAGTTGTATACACCATTCTGATATTGTATCTGAATGGTTAAATTGGTCACATCCACTTCAAAAGTCAGCGGTTGCTCTGGCAACTCCTTAACGGCGTCAAGAATGGTGCGGCTGGGCACAGCAAACTTGCTTTCACCATCACATTCATCAAGGTGCAATGATGTGCGCATGACATTTTCACTGTCACTGGCGGTAATGTTCAGCTGTTTATCTTGAATATCGAAGAGGAAACTGTCAAGAATTGGCAATGAATTCTTGCTGTTGATAACCTTTGAAAGTGTTTGTAAGCGACTGTTTAAAGCACTGCTTGATAATGTAAATCTCATTGGTATGATGTTTTAAATGTTTGTCTGTATTTATTAGTTACAAAAATACAAAAAAGCATTGTGTTGGACAAAAAAAGGTACTAAAAGTTTCTTTTTTTAGAAGTATTTTACTAATTTCGCAAAACAGAAGACACACATGTCAGATAATTTATTCAAAAAAACACTATAAATGGAATTACAAGGAAAAGTTATTGCTGAAATGCCTGAAAAAAGTGGCGTGTCAGCGAGAGGAGAATGGAAAGTGAAAGAATATGTCATTGAAACGCACGACCAGTATCCTCGCAAGATGGTCTTCTCTGTTTTTGGTGAAGATCGCTTGCAAAGATTTAACGTTCAGGTAGGACAAGAGGTGTTGGTGTCGTTTGACATCGATGCTCACGAATATAATGGCCGTTGGTTCAATAGCATCCGTGCTTTCGATGTACGTCAGGTAGATCCAGCGACGTACGGTGTACAGGGAGCGCCCGTGCCACCTGTCACATCCGATAACACGACTACACAGCAGGCTGACCCACAGCAAGGTGGAGCACAAGCTCCATTCCCTCCACAGTCTGAAACGGCAGGAGACAATGCCGACGACTTGCCATTCTAACGTGCAACAGCCAATTGTAAATTACATAAAAAAGAGGATATGTCTATAGATGGACATATCCTCTTTTTTTGAGAAACCGCAGTTTGTATATTGTTTGTTGGACTGAAGGTCCATCTGTAAGTGTTTGTGTCATGAATTACATGTGCAAGGAAAGGGCGTTCATCGCGAGATGCAATCAGATGGAACCTGCTGCAACTTTCTGACTTACCTGTCTGAAACTTTAAATCAGACTTTTCATCGTGGATGAGTGCATCTTTGTGAACTTGCTTTTGGCTTGCTTTTGGCGAGGTTTTAAATGGAGCTTTTTCTTTTTTATCCACTCTTTCTTCCGCTCCTCATAATCTCTTCTTTTCCGTTCCAGATAATTGTCTGCCATGACTTATTTAAAGTGTGAGTAGATGACAGACAGCGTCTGCTTGTTTGAGCCGCCAAAGAGTTTGGTGCCTGATAGTGACATGTCGTGTACTACGTTGGTCAGAATCTGTGTCTGATTGAATGTGTAATAAGACGTGGTCACTGGTATGACAACCAGTTTGTTCCAATTTTCCGATTGTTTTCCCGCAGCCTTGTTGCGCGCCATGGCCTTGATAACACTTCCAATGTTGTTGAAGGTATAACCATTATTGGCTCTGTCGTAAGTGGCGAGGAAAGACGTTTTGTAGTCGGCAACTCGTTTGTGCTCAAAGAATGTATATAAACTGTCTTTCTGAATCAGCAAGAGTGTCTTCGGAATGTCTAATGCAAACTTGGAATTAACCTCATTGTTGATTCGTTTCAAATGAATTTTTGCAGCGTTGATTGAATCTTTTTCATGCCCCTTACAGATTTCTTCAACAGGGATTGTAATCTCCGTGAAGATGCCGGCCGGTGATTTTAAGTAAGTGTTGTTCTTGTCACTCACCAACTCGTTAATTGTCTTTCGGTCGTTCACCATGGTTGATGTCTGCAATACCTCTTCGGTGCCTGAGAACGAAGCAGTTCCTGAATAGGTGCTGTCTTTGTTAGCGAACCTGAAATAAACGTTCAGTTGTGTCCTGAATATATAGGCCATCGAACCTAAACCACTGACGTGTTTGAAATAGAATCCTGGCACAACATGCTGTGTGAATGTCATGGAGTTCTTGAAATATTCAGGATGTTGATAATACTGGTTTAGGATATAGGTACCGTAGTTCTTATATCTTTTGCCGTTTTTGTCGGTGTATGGCTGATTCAGCTTAATTTTGATGTGATTCGTGTAGTTCTTGTCCCATCGGGTCTTTTCGCTGATTTGTTGGTCTGTCAATGTGTAAACCTTATCTGCTTGTAATCCATTTGTGCCGACATACCCATTCTCGATAGGGTCAAAATTAGAATAATAGGTGTTAGCTTCGCTCATGGGTCTGCTCATTTCATAAGCAGTTAGCTTCATAGGCGCCAGCGAGTCACCATAGAACTTGTCGTAGTACAGTCTGATTTCGCACGAATCTGCCACAATCATTCCATCTTCTTTGTTGACCATTTTGTCAGCATCAGGAAATTGATAGTTTTCCTGAATGTGGAATTGAGTCATGAAATTTCCGGTGATGTATCCCCCAGTTTCCGGATCTCTAATTTTTCCCAAATATCCCAGGGTGTTTCTTGACAACACCGAATCTGCCGCGATGGAACGGGTAGAAACCATGAATGTATCGGTTGAAATCTGTAGATTGTCCAATGAGTTGGTCAATGATATGCCCACATTGTCGGTCGTATCGTCACATGCCGTGAACATGAGTGCGGCAAATGCAAGAACTGCAATAATCTTATTTCTCATTTGTGTTTAAGCTGTATTAAGTGCTGTAAACGAATCTGTTGGTGCTTCTGTATGTCCTTTTGTAACCCAAACGTGCTTATTTCTGCAAAACAAGATCATAGAACTCTTGATAGGCCTTCGTGAAATCACTTCCAGGATATTTCAAGAATGGCAGTTCTTTGTCTGCACAGTACTTCAAGAGCTTTTCGTTGACGTCAGTGCCAGCCTCGATAATGCCATCACTATAGTCAATGGCCAGTTTGCCCAGTTCGAAGAAGTCGAACTTCTCATTGTATGGCTTGAGTAAATCCAGCTTGGCGTCTTTAAACTGCACGCATCTTTTGAAGTTAGTCCCCAGGTCGGTCTTGAGTTGTGTCTGAAATAGAGATGTAATCACCTTGGCGTTTGCAAACGAAGGCTCGTCTTTATAGGCTGTCTTTACATATAACGGGATTACGGCTCCCATCCATCCTTGGCAATGAATGATGTCGGGTACCCAACGCAGCTTCTTCACTGTTTCGAGAACGCCACGTGCAAAGAAAATAGCGCGCTCGCCATTGTCAGGATATTCTGTTCCGGATTCATCAACCGTCATTTGCCGCTTTGTGAAATAATCTTCGTTGTCTATAAAGTAAACCTGTATTCTCACTTGCGGAATTGAAGCAACCTTAATGAGCAGTGGATGATCGGTGTCATCAATGATTAGGTTCATACCAGAAAGGCGAATTACCTCATGCAGTTGGCCACGTCTTTCGTTAATGTTTCCCCATTTTGGCATGAAGGTCCTGATTTCGCAATCATTTTCTTGCATGGCCTGGGGAAGGTTACGTCCCATGAGCGACATCTCTGTCTCTGGAACGTAAGGTGTCATCTCTTGGTTGATAAATAGAATCTTCTTCGTCATGTCCTTGTTTGGCGTTTACTTGTTTAATGGTGGCAGAATGGCTGTGGCATGCAAATCATCAACTTGGCAGCTTGCAACATCTGACCTTTATAGCAGCTTGTTACAATTGCCCAACATTGCAGCCTACAACATCTGCCCACTGCAAAGATACGAAAAATAATCGAATTACTGGCGTTAATTCTCTTAATTCGGTGTTCAAGCCCTTGCAATTTGTTATTTTTAAACTTTGATCGTGCCACCTGTCTTTACATTCCTTATCCGCTTTTCTATGATAAATGCCTGTGCAGCATAATAGGTTGTACAGGCATCTATGGTTTATCCAAACTTGTTTTGTCTTGATGAGAACTCGTGAGTGGTGTGCCCATACGCATTATGGCATCCTGTTGTCCTCAACAACGAGATGCTGTCTGCGCGGTTTTACATCCTCCTGTCTCTTGTATATAGTGCGTCGCGGCCGTTTATTCTATCACCACCAGCGGGGTGTCTTCCATGACGCTTTCACCCTGTTTGATGCAGATAGCTGTCACCTTGCCATCTTTCTCGGCCTCGATGTTGTTGGCCATCTTCATGGCTTCCAGCACAACAACCGTGTCGCCAGCCTTTACCTCGTCGCCTATATGAACCAGGATGTCGGTGATGACGCCAGGGAGTGGCGCCTTCACGGCATGGTCGGTGTTGACATTGGTGGCCGACTGGCTTTCTTCTTCAGGCTCGTTGGCTACTGGTTTGTTCAACACGGGCTTTTTCTCGGGCTCTGGTTCTGCCTCAAGTTCAACATTGAAGTCCTCACCATTGACAATGACCTGTGCGATATTGTCGACGATGTTTCCTATCTCGACTGTATATTCCTTGCCGTCGATAATGTATTTGAATTTTTTCATAATCAGTGTTTCCTTTCTCTAAATAGGTGAGTGGTTTACTTTGCTCCGCACTGTTGTGGCTTTTCCGTGAAAGATACGAATTTAGCGTCCCACATACTCTGCTTGGGCTTGATGGTTATTTTGCCCGATTCGATGTCGTGTACGTTGTTTCCCCTATATTCATAGAGAGCCATTGCGATAGCTGCATAAATGTTCTTATCCATGTCTGTTTTCTTCTACTTAATGTTTCTACATAGGCATGCATCCGTGTTTCTTGGCCGGAAGGCTTTGTCGCTTGTGCGCCAGCTGTGCCAGTCCGCGGCAGATGCGGAAGCGTGTGTTGCGAGGTTCGATGACATCGTCTATATAACCATACTGAGCGGCCTGATAAGGATTGGCAAACAGTTCTGTGTATTCTTCTTCCTTTTCGGCTAAGAACGCACGCACGTCCTCACCAGCATCTTTCTTTGCCTTCGCTTCTTTCGCACTTAATACAGCCACGGCACCCGAAGCACCCATCACGGCAATCTCGGCTGTTGGCCATGCAAAGTTGAGGTCAGAACGCAATTGCTTGCATCCCATCACGATGTGACTTCCGCCATAGCTCTTGCGCAGCGTGATGGTAATCTTCGGTACGGTGGCCTCGCCGTATGCGTAGAGCAGCTGTGCGCCATGCAAGATGACGGCATTGTACTCCTGACCGGTTCCCGGAAGGAATCCCGGAACGTCCACCAGTGAGACGATGGGGATGTTGAAGGCATCGCAGAAGCGAACGAAGCGTGCCCCTTTGCGACTGGCATTGGTGTCCAGTACGCCGGCGTAGGCCTGTGGCTGGTTGGCCACGATGCCCACGCTTTGTCCGTTGAAGCGGGCAAAGCCGGTAATGATGTTCTTGGCAAACTTGGGTTGTACCTCGAAGAATTCGCCATTGTCCGTAATCTCTGCTATCACCTTATACATATTATAGGCCATGTTGGGGTCGTCAGGCAATAACTCGTTGAGCAAGTCACTCGTGCGGTCAACTGGGTCGGTGTTCTCCACGCGAGGTGCCTCTTCTGTGTTGTTGGATGGAAGATAGGTCAACAGCGTCTTAATGAGTTGTATCACCTCTTCATCATTTTTTGCCGTGAAGTGGGTCACGCCGCTCTTCGTGGCATGCACGCTGGCGCCTCCCAAATGCTCGGCATCGATGTCTTCGCCTGTCACCGTCTTGACCACCTTCGGTCCTGTGAGGAACATGTAGCTGGTTCCTTCGGCCATCATGATAAAGTCTGTCAGGGCAGGA
>URFI01000048.1 GCA_900547085.1 uncultured Prevotella sp. | reverse complement strand
AGTCGTTTATTTGTACAGACGGCAAGGATTATCAGTCTTCTGATGTTAAAAACGCCAAAGATTTCTCTATGGAGAACATGATAAAGACTCGTGACTCGCGCTTTGAAGCTTCGTTCTATGATGCTCCAACACCTTTGTCTAAAAGTTCTTATCTGTATATTACTAAATTTATTCCACGCCAAGCTTTGGATTATCTGAAAACTGGTGGAACTCCGGCAGCAGAGTTTCAGGGAGAAAAGAATGTTACAGCTTACCCTGTGATGAGATATGCTGAAGTTTTATTGAACTGGATTGAAGCAAAGGCAGAATATGCCACAGTGGGCGGTCCCGCAGTAATGCAAAGCGACATCGATATTTCTATTAATAAGATTCGCAATCGTCCTTTGGCTGAAGAAGCCATTGCAAAAGGTGTAAAGAAAACAGCCCCGATGCAGTTAACTAATCTCAACCAAGATCCGAACAGGGATAAATCGGTTTCGCCATTGTTGTGGGAAATCCGTCGCGAGCGCAGAATGGAACTTGCATTTGAATATGCCCGTATTATTGATCTTCGTCGTTGGGGCAAACTCAATTACATGGACACTGAGGCCAACGAAGATTTATTGATAGGTACTTGGGTTAATTTCCCTAAGGAAGCAAAAGACCAACTGAAAGCCGCCAATGCAAAGAAAATTCGCGTGGTGAAGGCTAATGGTAAAAAGGTGACATTTGATGGAACTAACGGTTCTGAGATGGTAGGATTCTTCTATCCATTAGAAAATTTACCACGATTCCCATTCCTGGATCTTCCAAATGTGAATCCATATCTAGCCCCAATTGGCACTAACCAAATCGTTGATTATAAAAACAAAGGCTATCAGCTGACACAAACTGAAGGCTGGCCATCAACAGCGAACTAACATTTTTTGTATTTTAATAAAATAAGAAACTATGATGAAACATATTAATAATCTAGGACTGATGGTCATTGCGTTGCTTTGCTGTTATGTTTTTACAGCTTGCGACGAGGACTATCCGGCAAGTACGGTTGATCCTTATGAAACCGAATTGCTTGCCATCAAAATCTTGAATGCTGGACCTGATGGAAACAGAGTGGTCGAAGGAACGATAGATGAAGAAAATAAGATGATTAATTTCCCTAGGCTTGAAGTAGAATCAAACTTTTCTGCTTTGCGGGTAGAAGCAACTTTATCACAGGGAGCGCATCTAAAAGATTCTGTTTTTGATTTCTCTATGGATGAGGTCGATACCTATAAAACGCTTATCCTCAGGGTGATGAATCAAAAGCGCTATAAAGATTATTTCATGAAGATAAGAAAGAAGGTTCCCGTGTTTGGAGCCGACTTTGATAAGCCTTCTGTTTACAACTTCTCTGGAGACAAAGTTTACGACAGCTATAAATCTTTGTTAACGCGCTGTGCCGACTTTGACGGAGAGCATGTGTTGGTAGTCACAAGGAGTGATACGAAACCTCATTTGTTGAAAGTATCTGACTTGAGAGAAGGAAAAATCAATCCAATTAAATTGGATTTGACTGGTGTGTCAGGTGGAACATTCCCTTACAATACAGGAGCTCTATCGGGGGGACATATCTATCTCGCTTCGCTTTCTGGCGGTCATGCTTCACCACTTAAGATTTACTATTATGAAACTCCTACCTCAGCACCTGAGCTGATTGCAGATATTAATGTTGGAAGTATCGAGGGTGCCGGCAACCGTCATGGTGACACGATGACATTGAATCTTGATGAAAGCGGTAACGGATACATTTTCTTCCCAGACAATGGCGCCAAAGAAGTTCTTCGATTTACCGTTAAGAATTTCAAAACCATTAGTGATCCGTTGGTGATTCCTCACAAAATGGATGTGACAACCTTTAACAGCATCCATAGAATTGAGAATACTTCTAACTATCTTTGGGCAGGTATTCGTACTCCGATTATGTTGACCGATGCCAATTTGACCGTTAATTACTCGATGAAAAGAGAGAACTTCCCGGTTGAATCGATTGCGCCTCGCATCTTTACATTTAACAAATCACGCTATTTGATTACCTGTTCAGCTGGATTGGGAGGTGCAAGTAAAGCAACACCGACATTATCCGTCTACGATATTTCAAAAGGCAATACTGTTAAGGAAGCGTTAGAGATATTTGATCAGGGTGAGAATCACAATCCAGTATATTCATTTATACTTGGCGGTTCTGGTAATGGTGCTCCTGGTACGCACACAAATTACTATATCGAAAAAGATGCGAATGGTAAACTGTATATATTTGCTTCTCGTGCCAATTCTGGATTTGTTATCAGCGAATTCCCTGTAAAGGTAGCTGAGGACGATTAATATATTACGACCAGCTAGAAATGAAAAGAATAAATAGATTTATATTTTTTGCCTTTATTGTGATGTTTCTCTTTTCGTGTAACGAAGAGAGAGACGATCACAACAAGGGCAAAACCCCGCCTCCTACACCTTCAGGACCGACAGCAGAGCAACCTATTGTTCCACGAAAGGAACTGAGAGGTGTATGGATGGCAACGGTTTGGGGACTGGATTGGCCTATGGAGAAGTATGATCAGGCTTCCCAGAAAGAATTATACTTGAAATATTTAGACCTTTTTAAGGACAACAATATCAATGCCGTATTCTTCCAAGTAAGAGGAATGGCTGATGCGTACTACAATTCACAATATGAATCATGGAGTAAGAGCATTACCGGAAAGGCAGGTGTTGATCCTGGGTATGATATTTTGAGATTCTTAATTGACGAAGCGCATAAGCGAAACATTGCTTTTCATGCATGGATCAATCCTTATCGCATATCGACACGCACAGGCAGTGATACATCTTTTCCGAAGTTAGATTCGAAGATTCCTGCAAATCTTGTGAAAGACTATAACAAATATCGCATTTATAATCCCGCTCTCCCTGCAGCTCAGGATCGTATCGTGAATATTGTTAAGGAATTGATTACCAAATACAACGTTGACGGCGTTCACATGGACGATTATTTTTACCCGTATCTTTCCAGTGGAGAAGGCATGAATGACCAAAACGAATATGCAACGTATGGTCGGGCTTTTAATACGATTGAAGAATTTCGTAGAGATAATGTCAATAAGGTTGTGAAAAAGCTTCATGACATGATCAAGAGTACTAATCCGAACTTGGTGTTTTCTATTGGTCCTGGAGGTAACATTGAGAATAACATGAATTTGATGTTTGCTGATGTTGCAAAATGGTCAAAAGAAGGTTGGGTAGACGTGATTATCCCTCAACTATATTTCCATACAGGCAATTCAATCTATAATTTTGATAAGGGACTGGCTCGCTGGAGTAATATGATTACTAAGTCTAAATTGGTGATTGGATATGGAATATATAAGTTTGGAGACAGCAAGCAAGGCTCCGCTTACATGAACTCTTCTGAGCTGACTAAGCAGATGCGTCTTGCGGATGAAAATCCTAAAGTGATGGGTGGACTCTTTTATAGTGCTAAATATCTCTTTTCGAATCCTGTAAACATCATGAGTGCCATCAAGCAGCGCTACAAAGAGCCGGTAGTAATGCCGTACTTGCTGGTTGATAAACCCACTTTGCCCAATGCACCTAAGAATCTCACAATAATGAATGACATTCTTCATTGGGATGCTGTTTCGGGTTGCTATTATGCCGTTTATTTGAGTACAGGAACGAAACGAATGGCAAAACTGGTAGTCACTACGAAGGATAACAGTGTAAAACTGTCACGACCAGGAACATATTTTGTGACGGCAGTTAATGAAAAAAACAACGCCGAAAGTAAAATTTCTGATTTGATAAAATATGGAAACTAAGCAGGGCCATATATAATAAAGTGGAATGAACCGAACTGTCTGACAGAAATGCCGCATGAACTATTCGACAATTTGATGTCAACAGCTCGATTGCTTCCATTGAAATCTAATGCTAAAGTAATGTTCTTTAGTTGAATTATATAGATGATAAATAGAGGAAGGTGGTTTAGACTATCGACAAAAATCTGTTTCCATCTATATATTCCATTTTAAAAAATAAAACTCAATGGTCATTAAACGAACAAACAACCATTGATTAAGATCTATATTGTTTAACTTTAATTTGTCTATTATGAAAAGAAAAATGCTACTAATTTGTATCATCTGTCTACCCTTCATCGGGCAAGCGCAGGTGTTGAAGGTAGGATCGATGAAGAAGATCGACCTTCCGAATGGACCTACAAAATCAGTTGTTGGGCTAAGTCCCGTGGGAGATTATATCCTTTTGTCCACAGCCTCCAACAACGGTCTTGTAAAGTTCGATTTAAGTACAGGGAAAACACAGGAATTGACATCAGGAAAAGGAACAGGATTTAACGTTAAAATTTCCAATGATGGAAAACAAATTCTTTACCCTGAGAGTAGTTATTCCAAGAATAATTTGCGTCGCGTGAGTTTGAACGCTATTGATTTATCTACAGGTAAGACGCAACAGCTTGTGAAACCTTCGCGCAACCTGCAAGGTTATTCAATTGGTGGAGCAACTATTTCTGTTGTCAAAGACAACAAACAAAAGCTAACTCGTCTACAACCCAATGCCGTCAAGCGCTTTGAGATGCCTACGTTGTCAATTAAAAATCGTCAATTGCTGATTACTAAAGGCGGAAAGACACAAGTTTTCACGCCCAATGGAAAGCAATTCAGCTACATTTGGCCTTCTGTTTCGCCTGATGGTACCAAAGCCCTCTACTATGTTTGTGGCGTTGGTGCCTTTGTTTGCGACATGAATGGTTCAAATCTCAAATCTCTGGGTACACTGCGTGCTCCTCGCTGGTACAATAACAACGTTGTAATTGGTATGAACGATCAAGATGATGGTGAATATGTTTATGCCTCTTCTATCGTAGCCAAATCATTAAGCGGACAAGAGCAAGTCTTAACTAATGATTCTGTAATCGCCATGTACCCCTATGCAACGTTGAAAGGCGATAAGATCGTCTTCTCTACTCCTGCAGGTGAGGCATACATGATTGACATTAACATTAACAATTGATAAAGTACAATGCTATGAAGAAATATATTTTGCTCACGTTATCATTGCTCTTTGCATCTGTTGCCCTTCAAGCAAGAAACGTCGACAATGATGTCCGTATTTATTTGAATGCGGGTCATGGCAGCTGGGGACCTAACGATAGGCCAATGGCAACAATTCCGTATCCGGCAAATCCAGAAACAGGCCGTCCAGACACACTTGGTTTTTATGAGACAAACACCAACTTATGGAAAATCCTGAAGTTGGGTAAAACGCTGGAAAAGATGGGCGTGAAACACGAGAATATTCTTTATTCCAGAACACTTAATGGTCCTTATCCTTATGTGAAAGGTGCACCCGATGAGGAGAAATACAATCGTAATTTGTCGGAAATCTGTGCTGAAGTTGAAGCAAATAATATGGATATGTTTATCTCCATTCACTCAAACGCAGCAGCAGACGGATCACTTACTAACTATCCTTTATTCCTTTATCGTGGACAGGATGGAAAGGGGAACGATTGGTCACCAGGAAGTTATGATATGTGCAAAGCATGTTGGGAGCCGCATTTCGTGAACGACATTGATATATACAGCTATTACAGCAAGACCCAGATGAATATTCGAGGCGACTCTACATTCTATGGAGGAGCTTGGGTTAGCGATGTGACAGGGAAAAAAGGCTATTTGGGCGTACTTCGTCATGGCGTTCCCGGTTTCTTGCTTGAAGGTTACTTCCATACTTACCAGCCAGCTCGTCACCGTGCCCTCAATCCTGACTATTGTGGACAAGAAGGTATACGCGTAGCACGAGGCGTGTGTGATTACTTTAACCTCACACCTGAAAAAACAGGTTATATCATGGGAACAGTGAAAGACATGCACGAGAAAATTGTTCACCAACTGTTCAACTATGCGCCAAATACAAACGATCAATGGTTGCCACTCAATGGTGCAGAAGTCACCCTTTTGAAAGATGGAAATCAGGTAGGAACTTACAAAGTTGATAATAATTACAACGGAGTTTTTGTTTTCGAAGGACTTGCTCCTGGCGATTATACACTTTCTGTAAAAGCAGATGGTTACAAAGAGCTGACAGAAGAGTATAAAAAAGCAATCAAAGTTGAGGCTAATCAGACGTCTTACGCCAAACTTTTGCTTGAATCAGAAAGCTATGTACCACCTGCAATTGTTTACGAGAACTATCCCGAACCTAATTTACCGAGTTATGTAGGTGTTCCTGGAAAAATAGAGTTCTCCAATTCTTCGAAAGCCTTTGAAGATATTACTGGAACAATGCAGCGTGCTATTGTCAGAGGTGATTCTACGATTATCCTCTCAGACAACAATGGTGAGCCAGTAATCAGTCTGATCAATAACAAGACAAACGAGATTGTTAAAAAACTTAGCATCAATGGTATTGCAGCTGCCGAACCTGATAATGATGGGTTCAAATCACGTTTGAGCGATATCGCTTTCACAGCTGATGGAAAGCTCGTTGGTATAAATAGTGAGGAATGCCAGTTTAATGACGGCCAAGTCAGAGAAGGCTCTACCAGAGGAGAAATCTTCGTTTATAAGTGGGATGATTTTGATTCAGATCCCGCTGTATGGGTATCCACCAAATCCTCAGCCAACTATTATAATGCCATTGTTGGCCGAACGCTGGCCGTCAGCGGTCCGTCTAACGACTGTCATGTATTCATGTCTGCCGCTAATTACTGGGGTGATAAACACATCAAGCGTTTCATCGATCTGAACATTGTTGACAACCAGATTGCAAGTACGGTGTTTACTGAAAAGGACATTAAGTCAACAGCTCCAAGTCCAGTTAACAAATTGGCTACAGGATTAGAAGTTCTTCTCCAGGTTTCACCGTTGGCAGACGATCAGTATGTCATTGATGGAACCGAATTCTTGCCTGTTGAGTTCAAGCCTGCCAAAACAGTTAACGTCAATAGTGAGGTACTTGGTCAGCTTTCCGATCAAGATAATTTAGTTGGACAAGCCGCAACTGGTGTTTCTTTCTTTAAGTATGCACATCATTCTTTGATGGTAACTCCATTTGTTAAGGATGGTAAAGTTGGCGGCTTGCGTCTCTACGATATTACTGAAGGCATCGATAAAGCCAAACTCATTCAAACAAATACTGATTTACCAGAAGCACTTCCTGCAACAACCGATATGGGTACAGGAGCAAGTGTCGATGGAAAAGACATCAATTTGTATCTCATCGTGGGCAATGTGATCACCACATTTACTACCAAGGGCATCGAACAGCCTGCCGTTAAACGTATCATGGCTTACGATTTGAAGGGCGAACAGCTGCCAGATAACTCATATAAGTTCACTTTCACTTCAAACGACGATGCACAATCTGCACAATTGGTATTCACAGATGCGGCAACAGGTGAGGAAGTTGGAACTGCTGACATTCCTGATGTTAAACAAGGAAGCAACACCATCACACTAACAGCCGATCAGTTGCCAGGACAATCGGGCCAAAAGCTTAATTGGGCTGTAAGATTAACAGGTTCTGCGGTAGCAAATATCAGTCGTTTAACCCCGAATGATGCATCAATGCAATATCCAAAGACTGTATTTGTGGCTGTTGACAACTCCCCTGAATCCGATTATTTCGGTCGCTTCTATGTCAATGCATATTCTATTGGTATGTATGCATACAATCCTGATTGGACACGTATCAATGAAAATCCTTATATAGGGAAAGAAGCCAAGTGGGGTTCACAGTATCGTTTAGGTGTTGACTCTAAGGGAACTGTTTATATCTCCGATTGGAGTGACGATCATTCCGGCGTATATTTGATGAATCCTGCCGACCTTGAAGGTGAATACACCCAATTCTTTGTTGGCGAACGCAACAGCAAGGGTCTGTTTGTCAATAACGGAGTTAATGTCGGTTCATCATCTCCAGGTTTGTGTATCTACGGAACTGGAGCTGATACGAAGCTGTTCGTTTCCTTGGAAGACTTTGGAAAGGATGTCGGAGTGTATAATATCGGTAACGAAGATGGTACGATAGCATCAACGTGGGATAAAGCTCCAAGTCAAATTTTCAAGGTTGGCAGATACGAGATTAATGGAAACTGTAATCTTGTTGGCGGAATCGACGGTGGTGTTTGGGTTTCTCAGTTCCGAAGTGCCGGAAATAACACGAAGGGTGTACCATCTTTGATTTACGTGAATCATAATGGTGAAATCGTATTCAATTCAGGTACGCAGGAATTTGCACCACTGTTGAATGGTTCAGCAAAAGCGGGATTTGCCGTCAATAAAGAAAACTCATTGTTGGTGATCAATGATGGTACAAACGTACTCCAATTCTTTGACATCACATGGAACGACGGAGTACCTACGTTGACCCCTAAATATTCGTATAAGGCTTCACTCACAGGTACTGGCATCCAACAAATGGCATTCGATTATGCTGGCAATTTGGTGATTGGTCATCAGGGCGTATCGATTTTCTCTATACCTACCGAGGAGAATGTAACTACGGTTCCGGCAAAGAAATCGCTTGTTATCAACGCAACAACAGGCATCAACGAAGTAGCAGTTGCACCTCAATTGAGAATCTCCCCGAATCCGACAACCGGACGCATTCATATTGAAACGTCAGAGGCTATTAAGTCTGTACGCGTTTACAGTGTTTCGGGTTCATTGGTTGCTGAAGGCTTCAATGCCGACATGGATTTGAGCCGTCTGCCCAATGGCATCTATATTGTCAAGGTCAACAACTTCAACGGTGTTCGAATCATTAAGCGATAATCGTTGAATAAAGAAAGAATACTTTCAGCCGGTTGATAATCATTGAAAAGTTCAATTGAGCAATCGGGTATCGGCAAAAGTTATTTAAGCATTACAATCTGCAGGCATGTCTAAGGATATGGCCTGCAGATTTTTTTTCATGGCTTCTATGTATCTATCTATCATTAGCTGCTTTTGTGTGGTGTGGTCGCTTTTACCTCCAAGGCCTTTGTTTGTTACTGAATAACAGCAGTTCGAGGGGTATTGCTCGGCAAAGAATGAAAAGTCTTGTCATCGTTTTCATGAAGAGAGCGATGGTGAGGGCAAATTGAAAAAATCTTTGTAACTTTGCGGTTTCATGTAGCAAAACTAAGTAAAAGCACGATGAATTTGATAGCAGTGAGCGGTTCTGATCAAACAGAATGGGCTTTTGTTGAGCAAGACGAGTTGGTTGACTTGCAAAAAACCGAAGGCCTGAATCCGTATTTTCAAACTCGTAGAGAGATGAGTAGAAGCATTCGGTTGGGTTTGGGCGAAACCTACTTCAAGCGAAAGTTAGGTCACGTCTATTTTTATGGGGCCGGCTGTAATGGCGAGGATCGAAAGAAAATGGTGGGTCAGTCCTTAGTTGCACAGTTTAAGACACCGGTCACGGTGGAGAGCGACTTGCTGGGTGCCACCCGTTCCATGTGCATGGATTCGGCGGGTATCGTGTGTATTCTGGGTACGGGGTCCAACTCATGCTTCTATGATGGTGCTCACATCGTTAAAAATGTGCGTGCCGGCGGCTATATCCTGGGAGATGAAGGTAGCGCGTCGTCTATTGGACGCGCTTTTCTTTCGGATGTATTGAAAGAGTTGGCACCTTCTGACCTGATCTCATCTTTTTATTTTCAGCATCAAACGACAGCCCATGAAGTGATGCGCACTGTTTATGATAAGCCGCTTCCACATTATTATTTATCCTCGATAGCAACCTTTTTGACCGATTATCAGCACATGGAATATGTGCGAGATTTGGTGACTGATAATTTTAAACTTTTCTTAACGCGCAATTTGTTCCAGTATGCGTACCATCAATATCCCGTGTATTTTACAGGAAAAACAGCTGTTACCTTTGCGCCCTTGTTGCGAGCAGTTTGTCGTGAGACGGGTTTCGAACCTGAAATGATTAACGATCATGTGGTTGAGGGACTGATGAAATATCACGCCACGCATCTGTTGTCTGACTAGGGAACTTGATGCATCATGTTGCTTGGACTATCTATTTGTTTACGAAGAAAAATCACACCAAACGTTCTCGTGTTGATATTTTTCTTGACAAACACCTCTTTATATTTCGCATATTTGTTAGCAACGTTCCGTATCTTTCAAATAATGAAAATATAGAGCAAAAACGTTCTCTTCTGATAGACAGGTAATTGCGGGGTTTATGCGTTTTTACTGCACCTCATGTTTGTTTGATTTCACGTTTAAAGCATGCTTTTAGCTGCCTTAACATCACGCTATAAGGCTCTTAACCCATGTGTTTTTCCTGGTAAAAGCATGTTGATAACCATCTTTACTCCATGCTATTGCTCAAATGGGCCATTTACATTGCATTCGTAGGGAATGATTGTCGCATGTTTGCCTATTGTTTTTTTCTATTTCATCGATTTGTAAGTTCACTGTTTTTGTCATTTATCTGGACAAAAACAGCACCTAATGATGAAGGATAATGTGCGTAAACTTGCCCCTTCAATGGCGTTTAAATATTATTTATGAATTAGGAACGTAAATTAATTTAAATAAAATTTGTATTTTTGAGGTGATATCACTACATTTGCTGTGGAAGTAATTGCTATGATACAGGTTGAACCAGATACACCTCACAACCTATTCTACGTGTTACCCCCTTACTGCGAACAATATTCAAAGTAGAAATATTTATTATTAACTTAAATTTTGGGTCTATGAAAACAAAAAATTATCTATGTGCGATACTTACGGTCGCAGGTAGTGCTTTTGTGTCCCAACCGATGTTGGCATCAGCGAGTGATTTGAACTTGCCTGGTGTGATGATGCAACAGCAAGCCGTTCGTGGTGTTGTAACCGATGCCCATGGTGAGCCGATTGTAGGTGCCACGATTGTTGTGGTTGGTAAAACCACAGGTGCCATTACGGACACAAACGGTCGTTTTACACTTTCTGTAGATGCTGGTACTCAACTTAAAATTTCTTACGTTGGGTACAAAACGGTAACGCTTCGCGCAAAAGACAACATGCAGGTAGCGCTTGAGGAAGATGCCGGACAGCTTTCAGAAGTAGTTGTTGTGGGTTATGGTACACAGAAGAAAGCCAACCTGACAGGTGCAGTCTCGACGGTTGATTTGAGCAAAACCATGGCAGGACGCCCTCAGCAAGACGTAACGAAAGCTCTGCAAGGTGCAGTGCCAGGACTAACCATTACCTCATCGAATGGTAGTATTAACGGGCAAGCATCTATGCGTATTAGAGGT
The DNA here is from genome assembly GCA_900547085.1 of uncultured Prevotella sp. Lineage (GTDB taxonomy): Bacteria > Bacteroidota > Bacteroidia > Bacteroidales > Bacteroidaceae > Prevotella. The sequence continues at coordinate 1,043 of URFI01000048.1, read as the reverse complement.
GTAGGTACCTTGAGTAACAAGGCAGTGAGCAATCCGCTGATAGTCGTGGATGGCGTGCCTATGGATGACATCTCATTCCTGAACACACAGGACATTGAGAGCATCTCAGTGCTGAAAGATGCCGCATCCACTTCTATCTACGGAACACGAGCTGCTTTCGGTGTTATCTTGATTCAAACCAAGGGAGCACATCCCGCAGAACGCACAACGGTGACGTATAACAACAACTTCTCTTGGGATCAAGCAACCTATTTACCTGACTATCCCGACGTGCCGACACAGCTTAAAATGGCTTTAGAAGGCAAAGCGAACGCAGGTCAGTACGAGGTAGAATTGTTTGGTATGTACTTTGACAAACTTCTACCTTACGCTGAAAAGTGGAAAGCACAGAACAGCGGAAAAATAGGCTATGGAGAGTTGCGGAAATATGTAGACGATGATAATGTTGGCGATTATGTGATGTTGGGCAAAACACCTTATTATTACGCCGATTGGGATGTTAAGAAAATCTTTTTTAACAATGCTGCACCTTCACAGAGCCATATACTCTCAGTACAAGGCTCGTCTGGTAAAACCAATTATTATTTGTCATTTGGCTATGATGAAAAACAGGGATTGATGAAAATACATCCTGACAAGTTGAACAAATACAACGCATCGGCTAATATTACGAGTAATGTCACTGATTGGTTACAGATAGGTGCACGCATCAATTTCACGCGCAAGATGTACAAACGTCCTGACACATGGGGAAGTACTTATCAATATTTGTGGCGTTGGGGTTCTTTCTTTATCCCTTCAGGAACATTAGATGGCTTGGATCATCGTGTGATTGCCATGCAGAAGCAGGCATCTGATCGTCGCACAACGATTGACTTAACTCGCTTGAATATTTTTGCAAAAGCTAATATAACGAAAGAGTTGACGCTGAATGCTGATTTCACCTATATGATACAGAATATGAACAGTGGTTCTGAAGACTTTTCTGTTCATGGTATTAACTGGAGTGGAGTGAAGCCAGGATATATAGTAAGCCCAAGTCA
>URFI01000047.1 GCA_900547085.1 uncultured Prevotella sp. | reverse complement strand
ATCGAAATACAGTGTCGTGCCGGCAGCTATACGCAAAGTCTTGTTTTCTTCAACAGTCAGCTTTCCAAACACCACAATGGGCTTGGTTCCTGATAGTACTGTATCGTTCAAAACATGATAATCGCGTAAGAAAATGGCATCCCACGCATAGGCACTCAGATTAACTTTTTGCTCCTTTCCATTCTCCAATGCAAACACAAGGTTGTCTTCAATGCGTTGCGGCACATCGGCATATCTGGCTGGAGCGGTTAATTCTACATACACACGAATGCTGTCATTCTTCCTAATCTCAATCTCTGACGTTGCATATCCCACATCTTTACCGAGGTAAATACCGTCTACATTGACTCTAAACCCTGTCTGATTGCCCCGTTCTAACCTGACGTTAGAGCATCTAATGCCTTCTCCTGAATGGTTATAAACCCTAAAAGATTTGGCTGCCGAGGGAATGTTGGAAAAGACGGTATCAAGCTTGATACTGTCAGAGGAGAATGTCAGCAAATGATTGGGTGATGAAGAAAAGGTATCTTCATCATGACATGCGGTGAAACCAATCAGTGCCAACAAGCAAACTATAATAGACAATCGAATATTCATTAATGGATAAACGCAAAAAGTGATTATTTATTTTTGAAAGACCTAATAAAGTATTGGCAAGAAATGTAAAACAAGCAATGATGAATGCAAGTGATGCAGTATGGAAATGTTTAAATTATCTCACACAACTTTTCGTAACTCATCCCAACAAAGTCTTTAATAACCATGTCAGATAATGGCTTGACAGTTTCAATAGAGTTTGTTGTTGCCAGTCCACAAACCTTCATTTGAGCTGCCTTTCCCGCCTTCAATCCGTTGATACTATCTTCAAATACAACACATTGGTTGTGCGAAACAGAGAAATGAGCAGCAGCCGTAAGATAACAATCTGGTTCAGGTTTACTTCGTTTAAAGTCCTCACTGGTGAGGATTACGTCAAACAACATTTCAAATTCCGGATGACGCTGATACACATTTGCCATTTTTTGTTGGTTGCTACTTGTTACAATGGCCGTATTAGCGTGATGCCGTTTCAGGTCTTTGATAAACGCAACAACGCCTGGGATGTATGCGTAATCCATATTTTTTTCAAACTCAATGAGTTGATTTTCTATTTCATGTTGCGCCTTTTCTTCATCTTTAAAATACCGATCGAATATCTGAGTCAGTGTCTGTCCCTTGATAAGATGGGCAAACTGCGGTATGTCAGGTTTGTAAACCTTACCTATCCGATCCCAACAAACGGTATACTGAGTCTCGGTATCCAGTACGACTCCATCTAAATCAAAAAGTGCTGTGTTAAACATTATTTACCTTATTTTATAGAATGACATGTCAAAGGTACAAAAAATATTCGTATTTTTGCACAAAAAAGAGAAGATGAGGAATCTGTTGTGGGTCATTGTCCTCGCCCTTTTTGCATCAGGATGTGATGACAATCACAACAATGTGTTAAAGAGATACGGTTTGCAAGCTATATCCTTTGCGATAGATTCTACCACGTATCTGGCAAACAACGCTCACTCCCCCAAGTGTGAAGTATCCATCCAAATGCAATGTATGCGAGGAAATAACGCTCCGAAAATCAACCAAGCGTTGATTCAATCTGGTTTTCTGGTGACAAACAGTCTATCTCAAACAAACGAGTCAACCGACATGGAGAAGGCCCTGCGTATCTTTGTAAGCCAATATATGGATGAATACATCAATACTTATGGTTCGCTTTACCGTGCAGATTCTGTCAACCCGACCACCTATAATAGACATTATCAACTGAAATCAGAACTCCAAAATAACCAAAAAGACATCCTCACATACATCATTTACTTGTCAACAGCTGCGGGAACGTCGCAAACATCAAATCAAACAATCGTAAAAAACTTCAACTTGAAGACAGGAGAGTTAATCACTTTGTCAGACCTGTTCATTGAGGGTTATGAAGAATCTGTAAAAGACATCATTCTTGAAAAGTTTCAAAAACGTTTGAAAAATCATCGAACTGGATTCCAGAAACAGGAAGAAAGATTGAAAGATGGCGATATTTACATCACTGATAATTATGTCATTGGCAAGAATAAAATAACTTTCATCTACTGTGAAGATGAGATTGTGCCCCATGAATATGGCGAGGTGAGGGTTGAATTAAGCAAATCTGAATTAAAGAAATACTTAAAATGAACATAGAAGCGATACTGAAATATTTTCCTTCCATAACGGAAGAGCAGAAAAAACAATATGACATGCTTCAAGAACTGTATAGCGATTGGAACGCAAAAATCAATGTCATATCACGCAAAGACATTGACCATTTGTATGAACATCATGTCTTGCATTCACTGTCTATTGCCAAATTGATCGGTTTCATCGATGAAACAAAGGTTTTAGACCTAGGGACAGGAGGTGGATTTCCAGGCATTCCCTTGGCCATTATGTTTCCAAAATGCAACTTCACACTCATCGATGGAACGGGGAAAAAAGTTAGAGTGGCCGAAGAAATCGCCCATTCCATCGGTCTAAAGAATGTCACAACCAAGCATATCAGAGGTGAAGAAGAAAAAGGTATATATGATTTTGTGGTGAGTAGAGCCGCCATGTCTCTCCCCGACTTGGCCAAAATCGCCAAGAAGAACATTTCCAAAGAGCAACGAAATGTTTTGCCAAACGGAATCATCTGCTTCAAAGGAGGAGATCTTGACGCTGAGACGAAACCGTTCAAACGCATTGTTGAGACCTGTTCGATATCAAATTGGTTTGACGAAGAGTGGTTCAAAGAAAAGAACATTGTCTATCTGCCTCTTTAATTTCATAAAACAACAACACTAAAAGACGATAAGTTATGCTCAATATCAAATGCTTCGAGTGCAATATGCTGCAGGAGAACTGCTATGTAGTCAGTGATGAAAGCAAGGAGTGTATCATCATTGATTGTGGGGCCTTTCATGAAAAAGAGCAGAAAACCATAGCACAATACATCGAAGCTCAAGGTTTAAAACCTGTTGATTTCATCGCTACGCACGGACATGTCGACCACCATTTCGGCGATCAGTTTGTCTATACAAAATACGGATTAAAGGTGAAAGTTCATCGGGCTGACGCTTTTCTGATGCAACTACTGCAAGAACAAGCTGAAGCATTTGCGGGTGTTAAGCTATCTGACGATTTCCCAAGTGTGGGTCAGTATCTCAACCAAGATGATATCATATCCTTCGGAACGCACCAATTCACTTTGATAGAAACTCCGGGACACACACCTGGAAGCGTGTTCTTTTATTGTCAAGATGAGCATGTCGCATTTTCAGGTGATACATTGTTTCACCTATCCATCGGAAGAACTGATCTTCAGGGAGGCTCTATGTTCCAGATGATTCAGAGTTTAAGGATGCTTTCACAACTTCCTGACAACACTAAGATATACCCAGGACATGGCGAACCAACAACAATCGGCACTGAACTCGCAGGAAATCCCTACATGGATCGCTAAAACGAATACGCAATGGCAACTCCCCAACAACATCAAAACAAAGAAAAAGTGATACTGGGAATCGATCCCGGTACCAATGTAATGGGTTATGGTGTCATTAAGATTCTTGAAAGAAAGCCTTCCATGGTGGCCATGGGGGTGATTGACATGCGTAAGACTGATGACCCTTACCTTCGTCTGGGACACATTTTTGATCGCGTCACTGGCATTATTGAAGAGTATCTACCCGATGAAATGGCCATTGAAGCACCTTTCTTCGGAAAAAACGTGCAGTCGATGTTAAAGTTAGGACGTGCCCAAGGGGTGGCCATCGCTGCGGCCATTCACCACGATGTACCCATTCATGAATATGCTCCGCTCAAGATTAAGATGGCTATCACCGGTCAAGGTCAGGCCAGTAAGGAACAAGTGGCAGGGATGCTTCAAAGACTTTTGAAAATCAATCAAAGCGAAATGCCGCATTTCATGGACGCGACAGACGCCCTTGGGGCTGCCTACTGTCATTTTCTTCAGATGGGAAGACCAAGCGTAGACAACAAATACCACGGCTGGAAGGACTTTATCAATAAGAATAAAAACAGACTTTCACAACCGTCTACCAAGTAACAGAGCAACAAAAGAACATTCAAAAGATTCATAACCAACCAATTATATCAAATTAAGAACAAGAACAAATAACATAAGAGAATTATGAAAAAAATCATTATGCTACTCGCTTTCACCTGCACATTTGCAGTGAATGCCATGTCACAAGAAATCTACAATGAAGTAAATCGCATCATGCACCAGGCTGAAGCCATCAAAAATGATACGAAAAGAAACTTGGAAGAGCGGAAAATAGCCACTTTCAAGGCCGACGCCATCTTCTACCTTATCACGAAAGCGGCGCAAAACGACCATTTCACCGAGTTGGAATTGGGGAAACAGACCAATGCCATGATTGACTTTGTCAACAGCTATGTCAAGCGGTTGGCTCGATCATCCAATAAGCAAGACAAAGAAATCTTGATGGCTCGATTCAAGAATGCCACCGTTCAAAATCCATTATTCAATGATCCGGAGAAAGAAATCACCTACGCATACGTTGACAATGAAAAATTCATCACGCAGTTTTCCATTGACACCGATTGGGTAAAAGCATTAAATGCAGTGAAATAACAAGAGGTTGCAACTAAGGTATATATAAAGCCCATTAGGTACATTGGTACTTACTACTTCTGGTGATAATGAAAGTAGTACCAATATGTTTTCCCATAGATATCCCGAATTTTGGTTTGTCTGACCATCTTTTCGGGATATTTTTTTTCCAAATCCTGATAATCTCTGTAATCCGCATCTGTCACCGCATCATGATATACCAGCTTTGGATTTGAACGCGAATGGGTATAAAGCACTAAAGCCTCACGATAATGTTTAGGCAGCAAGCTGTCAACATGATAATAACGAGGAAGATGAACCACAAAATTGTCCAAATTTTTATCCAACAAATAGCCACATAATAAATAATCTTTGGCTGGGCTCTTCGCTCTTTTATTCGCCGAGATGAGTTCCAAATAGCGCATGACAGGCATCTGTTGCCTAGGTACGACACCGATGTAACGGTATACATCTTTATCTGGTGTCATCAACATTCTCACCGAACTGCCGTTCGGCAGCAGCGATTGAGACTCGCCTATCAAAGGATATTCAAACAGGCTCTCCCCCATTTTATGCGTCTTTGACAAGCAAAAGGCACGCAACATCACAAGGTTTGAATCGGTTTTCAAATTGTTTTTCCCCACCTCCAGCGCATCATTGTACTGTTGGTTGACGATAGCCTGTTCCATTTTGGCGCGCTCATGAAATACCACGTCATGATTACTGAACAGACCTACCAGCACAAACATCACACCCAGCGCTATGATATTTTGCCACATGAGTCGCACAAGGTCTCCATGCGCTTTTCCTTCTTCCACTTTGTGCCTGTTTCTCTTGAGAACCCACATCAGGCCTCCATAGGCCAAAAGCAGCAAAGGTGCCGCTATCCACCACCCTCCCAACGAGAAGTTGCGGTCAATGTTATCACTGACATCAGCCAGAATTGTCAGCAGTAGTAATGAGGGAAAAAAGGTAATCGAGTGCCCTATTCCTGAAGGACGACAGACATAAGATACGCCAAGGTGCACCAGATAGAGTGTCAATGTAATCAATATTGCCCCGACACCAGCATGGTAAGAGGTTTTTCCCTCCGACAGTATATGTTGTGCCACGGCCAAAACATCAGCTTGGTACACATATAGATACACGAAAGTAAAACAACAAAAGAGAATGCTGCTCACCCAACGTATCAATAACGTATCATTCAAACGAGTTATAGGCTGACTGACCAAGAGAATATGTTTACTTTTTTTTCAAGACCATGGCACTGCGTGCCGGGATGTATAATTTAAGCCAGCCCTTGTTTGCTTCTTCGTACAGGGGGTCAAAATTGGTTAAATGCTCCACGCTATCGTCTGTCAAACCATTACCGCCAAACTTAGGATCATCCGTATTCAACACCACCTGATAGCTTCCTGCCGGAGCGAGAAAGCCGTAATCAACAAACGATTGGGAGGGTGAGAAGTTAAATACAAACACCAAATCTCCCCGCATGTAGCACAATATTTGATCGCCATCATGATGCCAAATCTCCTGAACAGCAGTCTTATTGAATCCCTTCTGCGATTTCAACAGGTTGACCATCACGCGGTCGAAGTCGCCTAAATAGTGATAATCCAGCTCCTGGTTGTCCTCCAAGTTCCACTGTCTTCGAGCATATTTATGGCTCCATCCATTTCCTTCTCTTGGAAAATCAATCCATTCAGGATGCCCGAACTCGTTACCCATGAAGTTGAGATAACCTCCATTTATCGTGGATGCAGTAATCAATCTAATCATCTTGTGAAGCGCTATACCACGATGAACCAGGGCATTTTCATCACCTTTCTTGAAATGCCAATACATGTCAGCGTCAATCAGCCTGGTCATGACTTTCACAATACGAGATAGTTTGCTCGTCAGAACGCCGGTTCTTGATTTCCCAAAAGATGGAGCTGGGTTTCCAATCCTCATCCTTCAACTCCTTGATGGTCTTGATCCAGAAATCGGGTATGTTCATGGACATGCGGTAATCAAAGCCCAAGCCGCCATCCTTCACCTTGGCAGCCAAGCCCGGCATGCCGCTAACCTCTTCTCCGGGTTCACTTCATGAATAACCTGATTTGCCAATGTCAGATAACAAATGGCATCACTGTCCTGGTGACCGTTATAATAATCGGAATAGTTGGTAAACGCCTCCCCCAATCCATGGCTATAATAGAGCATCGAGGTGACACCATCGAAACGGAACCCATCAAAATGAAATTCTTCCAACCAATATTTACAGTTGGACAGCAGAAAGTACATCACCTCATCCTTTCCATAATCAAAACACAAACTATCCCATGCAGGATGTTCGTGCCTGTCATCAGGACAGAAATACTGATTAGGATCGCCCGCAAGATTACCCAGTCCCTCATCCACGTTCTTGACTGCATGACTGTGCACGATATCCATGATGACAGCCACGCCCTGCTGATGGGCTACATCTATCAACTCTTTCAGTTCTTCTGGTGTACCAAATCTCGAGGATGCTGCAAAGAACGAGCTGACATGATAGCCAAAAGAGCCATAATAAGGATGCTCCTGTATGGCCATAATCTGTATGCAATTGTAACCTGCTTTCACGATGCGCGGCAGTACATAATCCTTGAATTCGGTGTATGTACCAACCTTCTCGGCATCCTGCGCCATGCCTATATGACATTCGTAGATGAACAACGGATCTCTGGAGGCTTTAAAGTTGGTTGTCTTCCATGCGTAAAGCACCTCCGGACACCATACCTGAGCCGAGAAAATCTTAGTCTGATTGTCTTGAACCACACGGTTCACCCAAGCCGGAATGCGCTCACCCTGACCACCTTCCCAATATACATGCATCTTGTAAAGATCACCATGGTGGATGGAAGTCTTGTCCATCATCAGTTCCCAGTTGCCCGTTCCCTCAACACGCTTGGCGGCATATTCAGGCCGTTCTTCCCAATTGTTGAAGTCACCAACTAGATAAATGGCCGTCGCATGGGGTGCCCACTCTCTAAACACCCACCCTTCTGCAGTCGGGTGCAAACCGAAATAATGGTGTCCCGAAGCAAATTCGCTTAAAGTAAACTTTCCGTTTTGTGTCAAACGTCTTTGCGTCGCCATCGCATGCTCATGCCTGCCACAGATGGCGTTGGCGTAAGGTTCCAGATAAGGATCATTCTTGATGATACCCAACTCACTCGCTACCTCTTCCTTATGTTTTTTTTCTGCACCTTTTGGTTGATATGACGCATTATTTTTCATGATTGAACAGACTTAATATAGGATAATGATATATAAGAAACGTCTAATCCACATAACGGCGACCTCGTTCGTAATGTCCGCGCTGAATAATCTTTCCATTGCGATCTTTCTCAACAAACTTGCCGTCTCTGGCATCGTCTACATACGACCCTTCGAATCGCTTACCGTCTTTAGTTTCTTCTATGGCAGGGCCGTTGCGCTTACCATTCTTGAACGTACCCTTGTATTTGCTGCCGTCAGCATAGTGAATAATCACTTCTCCATGCACCTTCCCGGCCTTAAAGTCACCTTCAAAAACATCGCCGTTCTTCTTCACCAGCTTTCCTTTTCCGTTTTGCAAGTCATTTTTCCACAACCCGGTGTATCGGTCGCCATTGGCCCATGTCATTGTTCCCACACCGTTTTTCTGTCCATCTTTGAACGTTCCAGTATATTTATCACCGTTGGCCAAACGGAAGATGCCTTCTCCTGTTCGTTCGCCCTCAACGTATTCACCTTCGTACACGTCGCCGTTTTGAAATTTATAGATACCTTTTCCGTTCTGGATGTCGCCCCGCCAGTCGCCTGAATAGACGTCGCCGTCGGCATATTTGTAAAGTCCTTCACGCACATTGTTCTGCCACTGACCGTCATAGCTAGAACCATCGCCCCAATCAAAGTATCCCTTGCCACTTTTCTCGTCATCTTTCCACTGACCTTTATAATAGGCGCCGGTAGAAAAGGTGTAAGTTCCCTTGCCTTGGCGTTTGTCTTGATACCAGTTGCCCTCATAGCGGTCACCATTATAATAATACATCACACCATGACCTTGCTGATAGTCGCGAAACCACAATCCCACATACTTATTGTTGTTCGCGAAATAATAGGTGCCCCGTCCGTGCTGCTGGTTTTGAAACCACTGACCTTCATATTTTTCTCCATCGGCAAACGTATAGATGCCATACCCCTGTCGTCTGCCTTTAACAAACTCGCCCTCGTAAGTGTTGCCATTGCTGTAGAGCACGTTGCCCTTCCCCTGAGGCTTGCCGCCAGACATTTCTCCTTTGTATTGTCCAGTGACGCGCGTTTTGCCCTCGCCTTCAGATATTGTACAAGAGCCTAAGGTGAGTTTTTGGGCAAAAACATAGAATGGAAATAGTAACAATATGATAGATAACAGTTCTTTCTTCACGTGATAATGGGTTTTGTTGTACCGTCCAAAAGTACTTATTTTTACTGAGACAGCAAAGATATTAGTATTATTTAGTATCTTTGTACGTCTTAAATTAGATTTTTTATGAAGTTTACAGGTATCATACCAGCCCGCTATGGGTCGTCCCGTTTCCCTGGAAAACCGTTGGCTATGCTGGAAGGCAAGACCGTTATCCAACGGGTGTACGAGCAGGTTTCACAGGTATTGGAAGATGCTTTCGTCGCAACGGACGACCAGCGCATCTTTGATGCCGTCACAGCATTTGGCGGAAAAGTGGTGATGACCAGCCCTAACCATCAAAGTGGAACAGACAGAATCGAGGAAGCTGTAGGGCAATTGGGGCTGACGTGCGACGTTGTGCTCAACATTCAGGGCGACGAGCCGTTCATTCAGCGACAGCAAATAGAAACGTTGTGCCATTGCTTCGACGACTCCAAGACGCAAATAGCAACGCTGGGAAAACGGTTTGAAAGCCAGGAGGCGCTGGAAAACCCCAACTCGCCGAAGATTGTGGTGGATAAAGATGGGTATGCGCTGTATTTTTCAAGGTCGGTCATCCCATTCATCAGAAACAAAAAAGGTGACGAGTGGATGAGCCAATATCCCTTTTTAAAGCATCTGGGCATTTACGCTTACCGCAGAGAGGTTCTCAAGGGAATCACCCAGTTGCCACAATCTTCGTTGGAATTGGCTGAAAGTTTGGAACAATTAAGGTGGTTGCAGAATGGTTATCGCATCAAGGTTGGCCTCACTGACATTGAGACAGTAGGAATAGACACACCCGAAGATTTGGATCGAGCCGAACGCTTTTTAGGCCACTTGTAGCAGGTGGGATAACGAACGGCATGATGATGGATTTTCAATAGCATGGACTTTGGCCGCCAAAGTCATTGAGTTTGGGGCTCAATTGCATTGAGTTTGAACGCCAAACTCAATGCTTTTAAAGCTATCTATGTATCATCATGGTTTTCAATTGGTTGGGAGCGCAGTTGGTATATGATAAGATGATGTTCATTCGTGAAGCATTTCAACTTTTAAAACCGTTTGCGTAGCTTCTGTCATCTTATAGGGATCGGCCAGCCTCTCCTCCATTACCCAAAGTATATGACCTTGATGGTCGGTCAGCACCAGTTGCTGCCGTTTCTCAAAAAGTGACATCTTGCGGTCTGTCATATAGTCGCTCAACAGTTTGGTTCCTTTCATACCGAAAGGCTGGAAGCGGTCGGCCGACTGGACAGGTCTGAGTACTAACGGAAAACTTACTTGGTCAAAATCCATGTAGGCACAGCGTTTATCCTTGACGGTTTGAGCCGATATGGGGGCGGCGGTAACGGAAATCCTCACTTTCAACTTAGCATCGTAGCGGAAAACACCTGGTTCGGGAATGGTAAGTGGCTTCTGTGGTTCATTGTTGCGCTGTGCCAACACCAGTTGGTTGCGGTCAATCAGCAACTCGTGAGTCTTGGATGTCCACACTCTTCCGCTGCCGTTGTTTCTGTTCTCATAAATGTTGTCAACCTGCTTGGAGGTGAATTGGTAGTTTTTTAGCAAATACCACAATATGTATTCGTGCGTAACCTCCTTCAGAGGGAAACACCAATAAGGTCCACGGAGTTTCCACTGGGCCACTCGTTCCATCCACCCGTCAAGGATACTCACGACATCAGCCAGGCGCTGGGCTGTTTGCAAGATGTTTTGCTGTGCCGCCGGATTGATGCTTTCCAAATGCGGAATCACTTCCAACCGCATTTTATTGCGCTGAACATCTGGCACTAAATTGGTGCTGTCTGTGATATAATTTTGTTGAATAGTTTTCAGGTAATCGGTTATCTCTTTGCGACTTACACAAAGTAGTGGTCTGTATATATAATCGTTTTTAGGCGCAATGCCCGTCAATCCATGAATTCCTGTTGAGCGAACCAGGTTGATTAAAATGGTTTCTACACTGTCGTCTTGATGATGACCCACACAAACACCACCGGCACCCATGTCCTTACAAAGGTTTTTGAAATGGGCGTATCTCAGCTCGCGCGCCGCCATTTCAATGCTCACATGGTGCAACTGGGCATAAGAGCGCGTGTCAAAATGCGCCAAATGCAGGGGGATGTCAAGATTTTGACATAACTCTTGGCAAAAAAGCTCATCCCTATCCGACTCTTCACCGCGTAAACGAAAATTGCAATGGATGGCTTCAAAGCGGTAACCCAGTGCTTTGAGGCAGCGAAGCAAGCACACGCTGTCGGCTCCGCCTGAAAGAGCTACCAGATACAACTCATCTTTGTGAAGCAACGACAAAGATGAAATATATTGCTGAATATGATGCTCAAACTTATTCAACGTATAAAACGAGGCCCTTCAGATATTCTCCTTCGGGATGGTAAATATTGATGGGATGGTCGGCTGGCTGGTGCAATTGATGCAGAATACGAACCTTGCGCTTGGCCTGGGCTGCCGCCGTAAACACCGCATTCCTGAAGTTTTCTTTCGTGACCACCTGTGAACAACTGAAAGTAAACAGTATTCCACCGGGCTTAATGCGCTCGAACCCCTTAACGTTCAGTCGGGTATAGCCTTTCAAAGCATTGCGTAGCGCCGCCCGATGCTTGGCAAAGGCGGGAGGATCCAGCACCACCAGGTCGTATTGTGCATCGTGAGCGTCGAGATACTTGAACGCATCGTCACAGAAAGCCGCATGCCTGGCATCCGACGGGAAGTTCAACTCGATGTTCGCATTGGTCAACTCTACAGCTTTAGCACTGCTATCAACTGAATGAACGAGCTTGGCCCCACCCCGCATGGCATACACGGAGAACCCTCCAGTGTAGCAAAACATGTTGAGTACCGAGCGGTTTTTGGCATATTTTTCAAGCAAAGTACGGTTTTCACGCTGGTCTACGAAAAACCCGGTCTTTTGTCCTTTCAACCAATCCACATGGAATTTCAATCCATTCTCGATAGCCACATTGTCATCACTGCCACCATAGAGGAATCCATCCTGTTGTCCCAATTCGGCTTTGAACGGCAAGGTGGTCTCGCTTTTATAGAAAACATGCTCGATACGACTGCCCATCACGCTCCTAAGAGCCTCGCATATAGGCAGTCGTTCCACATGCATGCCAACACTATGCGCTTGCATGACGGCCGTTTTTCCATAACAATCAATGATTAAGCCTGGCAACATGTCGCCTTCACCGTGCACCAATCGGTAGGTGTTGTTTGTTGGATTGTCAGCAATACCAATGGCAATGCGCATATTCAAGGCAGCTTTTAGTCTTGACTCCCAAAACTCTTGATCAATGGTGATGTCCCTAAACGACAATACTCGCACAGCGATGGAGCCGATTT
>URFI01000046.1 GCA_900547085.1 uncultured Prevotella sp. | reverse complement strand
ATTCCGGAAAACGGTCGTGGCATCGCCTTAGCTCCTCACTCCAGTTGGGCTGCTTGAACACCTGATCAATGAGCAGCACCTTACCGCCCTGCTCAACAAATTGCTTCGCAAAATCATCTATTCCGCAGCCTTGGAAATAGAAGTTGTTCATGTTGATGTACAGGCAGCGGCGATCAGTACTCTCAAAATTTTCTTGTGCGTATTGCAACAAGAATGTGGTCTTTCCCACGCCTCGTGTTCCCTTGATGCCTATCAAGCGGTCGTTCCAGTCAATCTCATCCATGAGGGTGCGACGAACTGGCGCTTTGGTGTGCTCTACAAGGCTCTTATGAGTGCGGAAGAAAGATTCCATTTCTAAATCCTTTTAAATTGCATAATCGTCACTGCAAAGATACTACTAATTTCTATAATTGCAAACTCTATATTGCAAAATATCATCTTTTTTTATTATTTTTGTACCCAGTTAAAAGAATGAGGCTTTCTGACAATGAAATTACATATCTTCAATCCAGATCACGATGTAGCATTGGCGTCCAACATGGATGCTTTCACGGCTCCGCATGCCGCACGCGAATTGCGTGCCGACCTGGGCTATCTGCCGGCTTTGTGGGCTGACGATGGTGACATGGTGCTGGTGGATGACGTGTCGGCTGCACTCGAGTCGGCACGCCGTCTTGGCGGTTTGGTGCATGATGTGTTGTTTATTTCGCATGCCGATTTGTGCCGTGTTCCCATCGATTTCTCCACGGTGAAGGTCGAACCTTGGGGGTGGAACAGGGCTTTATGTCACTATTTAGTGTCGTCCAACGCGACGTTCAGACAAACAGTGCCCACGGCCAAGCAATTGGATGTTATGCGCAAACTGAGCAGTCGCACGTTCGCTGCAACCCATTTACTGCCTGTTCTTGCAGCGTCACACGAGCGTTTCGTGGGAACCAGCACTTTTTTCTCGGGCGATGCCGCTCAGTTGGCCGACCGGCTCATGGCAGATGGTGAGCGATTTGTATTGAAGGCACCCTGGAGCAGTAGCGGTAGGGGGTTGAGATATGTAAATCATGATTTCAGTGGCCATGTTGAAGGGTGGTGCCGAAACCTCATCAAAAAGCAGGGCGGCATCATGATAGAACCGCAATATAATAAGGTATGTGATTTTGGAATGGAATTCATGGCTATGGACAACGGCCGTGTGGCATACCTTGGTCTGTCACTATTCTCTACGGTTCATGGTGCCTATACGGGCAACATCATCGCTTCGGAGGCGGTGAAGCGCGACATGATGGCGCGGTATGTACCTCTCGAACTGCTCGATTTCATTCAGGCGCATGGCATCTCGCTGGTGGGTTCGCTCTTCAAAGGCAAATATGTGGGGCCGTTTGGCATCGACATGATGGTGGTGAGGATGGAGGATCGCGAGGAGTTGTGCATCCATCCTTGTGTCGAACTCAATCTCCGCCGTACCATGGGGCATGTGGCCTTGGCGTTGACCGAGCCGCAGTCAACCGACCCCAAACAACTCATGCATGTGGAGTACACCGATAAGTATCGCTTGAAAGTGTCGTTGGCAGGTGATGATTTGCTGATACCGTACGTTTTATAAACCAATTGATACAAAGCTTGTTATTTACTTTTGTTGAAGTAAAGCATGTCCTCGTTTCTCTTCTTTTTTCCCTTGTGAAACTAAAAGCATTGACTTTGAAGGTCAATCTCCATGACTTTGGCGTCCAAAGTGTATGACATTGGTGCCCAAAGTCAACGTTATTGGTTGGCGGCCTTTGTGGGGTGCCATCCATGGAGGCTATGACCTTCGTTTTTAATTCGATTTTTTGGGGGGGGTCGTGCGAGGTTTACTCGGGTTTTTCAGATAGCGCGTCCAAGCGTATGGCCGTCGGTTGAGCAAATAGTTGGGGTCGTCCATGTGCCTGTATGCCTCGCGCTCGAACGAAATGTTCAGATAGGCGCGCCCCCTCATTGGCAGGCGAACGAGCCACTCGATGACGTAGAAAAGATAGAAGAATACAAATCCCAGTTCAATCATCTGTCGGGTATGGATGCGCTCATGCTGGATAAGGTCGGCCGTGATGGTCGTTCCTTTGCGGCAAAACAACATTCCCAGAATGTTGATGGCGTCATAATTTTTGAAGGGTATCAGTCGGTTGTGAACGATGAGCATGGGTGTGATGTGAACGATTTTTGTGTGTTTCCGTGTTTTATTATTCCACGTTTTTTCTGGTGATGATATAGGCACTCAGCAAAACGAGAATGCCGGCCACCGGTTTGTCCCATGTCAGCACGTCCTGCCCGATGTAGATGGCTACCAACGAAGCGACCACGGGTTGCAGATTGGTGTAAATACTCACGGTGGTAGCGGGCAGGTAGCGCATGGCGAACGGTATGGCAAAGTAGCCCATCACGGTGGCAAACAGCACGATGAAGGCCATTTCGGCTACGCCTGTCCAGGCCCATGCGGCAGAGAAAAGTTTCTGCTGACCCCATTCGGGGGCGGCGAAAGGCAGCACGGCGAGGGTAGAAATGAGGAAAATCCACTTCATCTGGGTCACGGCCGAGTACTTCTGAGAAACGTTTCGGGTAATCAACAGATAGATGACCCAGGTGAGCAGACTCAGTATGGTGAGGAAGATGCCCAACACGTCGTTGGTTCCCGAGCCGCTCTGCCAGCCCATGAAGACCATCAAGAGTGCGCCGGCAATACCGATGAGTACGCCTATCGTCTTCTTTCCATTGAGCGTTTCTTTCAAAAAAACGGCTGCCATCAGCATGGTGGCGACGGGTGTCAGCGTGGCAATCAGTGAGAAGTAAACGGGCGTGGTGTATACCAAAGCCCAGGCGGTGAGCGTTTGCGAAACCACGAATCCAAGCAAACCGCCCAACATGATGATGAGTAAGTCTTTGCGCTGAACAGGCTCTTTGGGCATGAATAGACTAATCAACCAGAATATCACCGCAGCACCCAGGCATCGGGTGAACATGTATCCCATGGGTGACACCCATTCGTCGAGCAATAGTTTGGTAACGGGTACACCTAAACCAAAGATTACGTTGGCCAGTATCACGGCACTATGTGCCTGTATTTTGTTCTTATTGTTCATCATGTTTAATTGGTTTTGCGTTGCGAGTAGATGGTCGTTCATCGTCTACAAATCAACTGCAAATATAGTATTTTTTTGGAGAATGCCGAGTAGCTCAAATAAAAATGATATATTTGTAGGATTAAACGATAACGATGCAGGCCATGAACACGAATAAGATTCAGACAACTTTTACGCCCGACCGGTTTCAACAAAAGGTGATACAGGCCGAGGGTGGGTACCACCTGGTGCTGGCTCCGCCGGGATGTGGCAAGACGCAAATTCTCACCGAGCGCATTCGTAAGGCGCACGAACAAGGGATGCCATTCGATAAGATGCTGTGTTTGACGTTTACAAACCGCGCTGCCCGTGGCATGAAAGAACGTATTGAAGCCCATATTGCGGATGAAGGCGTTAACGAGGTGTATGTAGGAAACGTGCATCGGTTTTGTTCAAAATTCTTGTTCGACAACAGTTTGGTGCCTGCCGAGAGTTCGGTTATTGACGATGAAGATGCCTTCAGCATCCTGGCTCGCTATCGGGATGAGGATGAATATGCGGTGCAGGCGAATTATCGAGCGAAAAGTGAATATATAGAGGTGTTTCATTTTGCGGGATTCATCCATCAACTGGTGCATGAACATCCCAAAAAACTGCGTCTACACCCTGAATGTGTGACGGCAAGGGACGTGACGGCGTTGCGCACGTTGTGCCAAGTGCAGCGAATGGAGATGACGCCTGCCACGATGTTGGATGTGTTCACGCATTCGGATGTGTATGAGGACCTCATCCAGACCGAGGCATACGACCTGGGAAGTCAGCGTGATATTGGCGCCTTGCTGAAAAAGATGGAGCAGGCGCGGCATTACATGGCATACAAAAAAGAGAACAAGTTGATGGATTTTGAGGACTTGTTGATGTTTACTTACGATGCGTTGCGGGCTGACGACAAGCATGAGCTGAAGCGGTATGACTGGATACAGGTTGATGAGGTGCAAGACCTCAACCCGTTACAGCTGGCACTTGTCGATGGTTTTACAAGTCGCGACTTCCACACTGTGATGTATTTGGGTGACGAGCAGCAAGCCATCTTTTCGTTCATGGGTGCAAAGATGAGCACACTGGACGCCCTGAGGGAGCGTTGTGAGGGGCATGTTCACCGGCTGTTTGTCAACCATCGTTCCCCACAATACTTGCTTGACGTGTTCAATGTGTATGCCGAACAGCAGTTGGGAATAGACAAGAATGTGCTGCCAACGACCAACTATCTTCCCCAGCGCAAGGGAGATGAGTTGCAAGTGATGGATAGTGTGACCATTGACTCGGAATATCGTGATGTCGCTGATGTGGTGTCTCGGTTGCAAGCCGCTGATGCGACGGAGACAACGGCGGTCATCGTGAGTGCCAATGCCGATGCAGAAATGATGAGTAGGGCGTTAAACGACTTGTCATTATCGCATTTTAAGGTGTCGGGAGATGATTTGTTCGCTTCGCAGGGCGTGAAGTTGCTGCTGGCACACCTGAATGTTTTGGCCAACGAGCACAACTTCATCGGGTGGTCACGCTTGTTCATGGGGCTGCATGTCTTTGAGAGCAATGCGGCGGCGCGTGGCTTTGTGCGGGGTTTGTTGGACAGGGCGATGCTGCCAACCGACCTTCTGACGTATCAAGAGAGCAGTTATGTGCAGGAATTTGTAAAGTGTTACGAGCAGCAGGATATTGTGGTGTTCGACACAGAGACCACCGGACTGAATGTTTTTGAAGACGACATCGTGCAGATTGCAGCTGTCAGGATGCGGCAAGGGAAAGTGGTTCCCGGCTCGTCGTTTGTCGTTTTTATGGAAACCAACCGTGACATTCCGCAACAACTGGGAGAGATTGAAAACCCATTGATTGCTGAAATGCAGCGACATGTGCTGCATAGTCATGCCGAGGGGTTGCGGATGTTCATGGATTATGTGGGCGACAGCATGCTTTTGGGACATAATGCCGACTACGATTATCATATTCTGGATTTCAATCTGCAACGCTATCTGCCCACCATATCGTTGAAAGAGCAGTGTTCGCGCTATCTGGATTCGCTCAAACTCGTTCGGTTGTTGGAGCCAAATCTGCGTGAGTACAAGCTCAAGCACTTGCTCTCGGTGTTGCATTTGGAAGGAGAAAACGCCCATTTGGCCGATGCCGACGTTGACGCAACGTGCAATGTGGTGCGCCATTGCTATGGAAAAGCCAAGCTCATGGTACCTTCTCAGTTGGAATGGATACGCCATCCGCGGTTCAAGAAGCGGGCAGAGGTGTTGCGAAAAAACTATTTAGACATATACAATACGGCCAAACAGCGGCTGTATCAGCGAGAAAAACCTGGCGATGAGCCTGTGTTGGTGCAGGAAATGCAACGCTTCTATGCGTTTCTTTGTAGCGAGAAACTATTGGAACCGCAAGATAAATTGCATTATGTCACGCAGTTTCTCGCGGATGATATCATTGACCAGGCAGCGTCACCATCGTTGGTGGAGCAGCTGTGGGCCTACGTCACGGAAATAAACACGTTGAAAGAGGCCGACTTGTGCAACAGTCAAACGCTGCAAGAGCGCATTTTCGTGACAACTGTTCACAAGGCAAAAGGACTGGAATTTGACAATGTCATCATCTTTGATGCTGTTGACGGACGCTATCCCAACTTCTACAATCAAAACAACGAGCGGCTGTTGGCCGAAGACAAGCGTAAATTTTATGTAGCTATGACACGGGCCAAGAAACGCCTCTATGTGGCTTGGTCGACCACAAGGATTGACTATTACAATCGTTCTCACCCGCGCGACATCACTCCCTTCATGAGGCCAATACTGCAATTTTTCGAAGAATGATGGTAGAGAGAGTTGTAAGCTCAGTTTAATGTCTTTAACTTTTTGGTAAAGACTTGCGAAAAGGGCATGAAAAATGGATTCACGGTATCGGTTGAAACCATGAATCCATTTTCGCTATTTGCTTGCACTATTTGCGCACAGGGATGTTCTTCAATATCTCAAGAAGGTGATCCCAAACCATTTGTATAGTAGGGATGTGCAAACGTTCCTCAGGGGTATGAACGAAACGGAGTGTGGGTCCGAAGCTAACCATGTCGATATGGGGATAACGTTCGGAGAACAAACCGCACTCAAGTCCTGCATGAATGCCCAATACTTCTGGCTCCTTGTTGAACAATTTCTTGTAAGTCTCGACCGTCAGTTTGACTAATTTGCTGTCTGGGTTCATGTTCCAAGCTGGATAGCCATCGGTTTGTTCCACCTTTGCGCCTGCCAATTGGTAAGCGGCCTTCACGGTGTTACACATGTTGTCTAAATTGCTCATCACGTTGCTGCGTTGCGACGACAAGATTTCAACCTTGCCATCCATGGTCTTCACCGCTGCCACGTTGCTTGATGTTTCAACCATATTGGCCAACAACTCATCTTGGCACATGGCAAAGATGCCATTGTCAACGGCTTGCAGAGCCAGTATCAGTTTGCTGCTTACGTCCTTTGGCAGCACCTGTTGGGGCTCGGTACTTTCCATGTTGAACACCATGTCGGTATCTGTAACATGAAACTCTTGCATCACGTCATGATGGAAAACATTCCAATCGGCACGCACTTGCTCTTTCGCATCATTGGGAACGGCGAACACAACCTTTCCATCACGCGGGATGGCGTTGTGCAATTTGCCACTATTAAAGCTTGCTAAGCGCAAATCAAACTTCTCTTGTTCGTTGAAAAGAAATCTCGTTAAAACCTTGATGGCATTGGCACGCTTCTTATTGATGTCGTCACCAGAGTGGCCTCCCACCAAACCTTTCAGCGAGATTTGCATGAAGAAGTGGTTCTTTGGAGCCTCTTCTGCCTTGTAATCGAAGGTGGCGATGGTACTACGGCCACCCGCACAGCTTACATATATTTTGCCTTCGTCTTCAGAATCTAAGTTGATGAGATAATCACCCGTCATGAATCCGGCTTTCATTCCCAACGCACCCGTTAGCTGTGTCTCTTCATCAACGGTGAAAACACATTCTATCGGGCCGTGTTCAATGTCGTTACTTTCGAGCACAGCCAACTCCATAGCCACGCCGATACCATCGTCTGCCCCGAGCGTTGTGCCCTTTGCGGTTAGCCATTCGCCATCAATGTAGGTCTGGATGGCATCCTTATCGAAATCGAACTCAACGTCCACAAGCTTGTCACACACCATGTCCATGTGGCTCTGGAGTATCACCGTAGCACGATCCTCGTAGCCTTTGGTGGCTGGTTTGCGGATAATCACATTGCCTGTTTCATCTACTGACGTTTCCAGTTGATGACTCTTGCCAAACTCTTTGAGGTATTCTATCATCTTTTCCTCACGCTTGGAAGGGCGTGGTATCTCGTTGATTTTGGCGAACTGCTTGAAGACGCTAGCTGGTTGTAAGTCTTTCTTTTCCATACTATTTTTTCTTATTTTATTTTGTATATTGCTCTATTTGCACTACCTTTGCCAAATTGAAATGACAAAGTGACACTGCAAATATAATAAGAAATGTTGAAAACATTACTTCTTAGCATGTTAATAATTGCAATATGTATTGCATTGATGGCTGTGAAATTGATTTTTCAGAAGAATGGAAAGTTCGATTCCATGCACATACACGACAGTGACGCTATGAAAGAGCGAGGCATTCATTGTGTGGTAGATCAAGATAAAGAGGCAAGAAAGCAGAATAAGGCGTTTTGAAGTGGATGTCATGGGCAGCATTTTGCCTAGGTCATGAGACAAAATAATAAGTAAACAATTAAATATCAAAATATAAAATGAAGAAAAAGATTATCCGTTCGGTAGCGGTTGCAGCTCTCGCAACACTGGCTTTCACGGCATGTGACAATTCAAAACCTCAGGTTGATAAGAAGTCAGAAGGTACAACAGCTGCTCTTCCTACAGACATGAAAATTGCCTATGTTGAGGTAGACAGCATCATGACCCAATACAAGTTCTGCAAAGACTATAGTTTGATTTTGCAGAAGAAGGGTCAAAACATCCAGAATACGCTGGCTGGAAAGCAGAAACAATTAGAGCAGGCAGCTGCTAACTTCCAGCAGAAGCTTCAACAAAACGCATACACTCGTGACCAGGCAGAATCCATTCAAGCTGGATTGCAGAAACAGAGTGCCGATCTACAGGCGCTCAATCAGCGTCTGAGCAATGAGTTTCAAACAGAAACCGATAAGTACAACAAGGCTCTTCGCGATTCTGTTCAGCACTTCTTGGCCAGCTATAACAAGGACAAGAAGTATAGTCTTATCCTTTCCAAGGCAGGAGATAATCTGCTGTATGCCGACAAGAGCTATGACATCACCAAGGATGTGGTTGCTGGTTTGAACAAGGCTTATAAGCCAATCGACACAAAGAAAAAAGCTGACGCAAAGAAATAAGAAAGTTTCTTTTGCACAGTTTCCTTCATGGTCATTGTACATGATAAAATCGCGAGCATCTTGTTCGCGATTTTTTTATTGCTTAATTCAGCAAAACTTAAAGGAGATAGCCGTGAGCATTCATGATTAATTGATGGGATTTTAACAGGTTTGTAATATGATATAATTATTTTTGCGCGAACAAATCTTATAACTATCGTATGATGAAAAGGTGGATTGGCACTGGTATATTGTTGTTAGTTGTTTCCATGGCCATCATGGCACAAGGAAACAGAACGCAAAAGGTATTGGGTAGGGTGACGGACGTTCATGGAAACCCGTTGGTTGATGTTAGTTTGAGCATTGTAAACGCGGAGCCTTCAATCACCCAAACCACAGATAAAGCGGGTCGTTTTGAACTACAAGTTCCGTTGGGCAGGCAAGTTTTGCGGGCCAGTTCAGTGGGCTACCAGGACAAGGAGATCAGCTTGTTGTTGGTTATGGGTGAAGAAGTGTCACTTGATGTCAAACTGGAGTCTGCCACTTATAATCTCAAGGGCGTAGAGGTGAAGCGATATTACAACAAAGCTCGTCCCATCCAGCCGCTTGCCTATGCGGGCGCTCGAAGCTTTAGTGTGGAAGAAACAGAGCGTTATGCGGGTTCGTTAGGCGATCCAAGCAGGATGGTGAGGAGCTTTGCAGGCGTGATGCCCATCAATGATTCGCGTAATGAGATTGTGGTGAGAGGCAACTCGTCATTAGGCGTGCAATATCGATTGGATGGGATTGAAATTCCAAATCCTAACCATTTCAATGCCGGACTGGGAATGACGGCTGGACAGGTAACTGCCCTTAATATGAATGTTGTTACCAACTCTGATTTTTTGTTGGGCGGTTGGCAGGCAACAAAAGGCAATGCACTTGCGGCAATCTTTGATTTGAATCTGAGAAAAGGCAATCCCAACAACCACCAAATGCGCTTCCAGATGGGCTATAATGGGGCCGAACTCATGACAGAGGGGCCGATGATCAAGGACGGTTCGATGACCTATCTTGCCTCCTATCGTTATTCCATCCCAGAGTTGGCAAGCTATGCCATGAAGATTTTCGGCAAATCCATGGCCGTTGTGCCAAGATATCAAGACCTTACCACCAAGATAGATTGGTGCATCCACGAGGGTCACACGCTTTCATTGATTGGCATTGTAGGTACTAGTAGCATTCATCTCAAGACATCAGAACTCTCCGGGGTGGGTACGACCGTGCAAGTTGACAATCTATCGTTTGACCAAAAGGTTAACTTACGCAGTGGCTTGGCATTGTTAGGTATGGTCTATCATGGCCAACTGGCTGCTCGGACCGATCTTCATGCCACACTTTCCTGGAACTACAATGATATAAAGATGAGAGTGTACAATAAGGAATTGGCCAATCAAGAAGACTTTAAAATGATTTTTACGGATCTAACCAAGGAACATAAACTCTCGTTTTCGGCCGACATCCGTCATCGATTATCCACGCATCACGACAATCTTTATGTGGGTACGGTTGTCGATCAATATTTTCTCAATATGTTCAATGAGGTGGAAGATATACCCTATCCCCTCAATGACGATACAAGCACATTATCCCTTTATCGCGCTTATGCGCAGTATCAGCATTTGTTCAGCGATGCTTTTACTGTCACTGCAGGCGTACATGGTAGTTATTTGCCCCTGAATGGTAACTATGCTTTGGAACCACGCGCTGCTGCTGAGTTGAAACTTGGTACCCATCACACCATTGGCCTCGCAGGAGGCCTTTACAGTCAGTTGCCTCCGCACACTTTTTTCTTTGTCAGAGAGGCCGATGGTCATTATTCGGACAGCAATCATCACTTGGGTTTTTCCAAGAGTTGGCATGCAAACCTCTCGCACAACTACCAAATTAACAAGGATTGGCGTGTGCATACAGAACTATATTATCAATGGCTTTTTGATATTGCGGCTGAGAACAAAGCCTATGGAGTGTCGCTACTCAATTATGGAGCAGGCGAAAACTCCATGGAACGCATCGCCGGACTTCGCAATATTGGCAGGGGACGAAACTATGGACTTGAACTTACGGTGGAAAAATTCTTCAGCAAAAATTATTTCTTCTTGATGTCCGGCACCCTCTATCGCTCACGCTATACCGACCCAGTACTCAACCATGAATTCAGCACAGTGTTTGATGGTGGTTACATCCTCAATGTCACTGGTGGGTTTGAATGGCCTGTGAGCAGCAAGTGGACCCTCTTTGCCTCACCTCAGTTGGCGCTCTCGGGTGGCTTGAGATACACGCCTGTGGATGAGGAGGCGTCTCAAGCGGCTCACGACCAGGTGTACCAATACGATAAGTGGTATCAAGAACAAATGCCTGCTTACTTCAGATTGGACACTCGTTTGGGCGGCAGACTGAATGGTAAGAAGGTCTCACAGGAGTGGGGAATTGACTTAATTAACCTCACCGATCGAAAAAATATTTTATGATATTGACAAAGGTGCGTATGTGTCACAATATCATTTCTCCTTTTTCCCCATGGTAGTCTACCGCCTACATTTTGGTCTGTAAGCTCAACAGATGTCCATTGGTGAGCGTGCATGATGCTCTTGTCACGGTTTTGAAAGCACAAAGCATGTGAACGTACGTGCTTAATGGTTATGTACTTCTTATTTGAATCTTCGCGATGATTTTAAAAATCTTTTCATTATTTTTGTCATGAAATAGAAAATATGGCATGAAAAGATCATTCTCCGTTTTATTATTAATATTGATTACGCAGTGGGTTGTTGCCATACCAGTCAAAAAGAGCGGGTGGAAAGTCATTCGTCTTGCGAGTGGAGTAGAGGTAAAAGCGATGTTCAAAGGCGATGAACACCTGCATTACATGGAGACAGAAGATGGTCAGAAATACGTTTTTGACGAACAATTTCAAGCTTATCGACCTGCCGATTTCACAACCTTAACAAGAAAAGCTGCTGCAAAAAGACGCAGATTAGCGGCTCGTAGATACGCAAAGACGCGGGTTTCCTTGGGCGAAAGACACGCTGGCTACGAAGGAAAGAAAAAAGGGTTGATGATTTTGGTCGATTTTGAGGACGCCAAATTCAACGAAACGAATACGAAAGAGCTTTATCAACAGATAACCAATAAGCTGGGCTTTGTACACGAGATGGGATTTAAAGGAAGTGTAAGAGATTATTTCCTCGACCAGAGTAGAGGGAAATTTGATTTAACCTTTGATGTTGTAGGCCCCATACGCATGAAGAGAAACTATGCTTACTATGGCGCCAACGATCGTGAAGGTTACGATATCCGACCACAAGAAATGATACAAGAGGCTTGTGTGGGCGCAAATGCCGAGGTGGATTTTAGAGATTACGATTGGGACCATGATAGAAAAGTGGATGCGCTGTACGTGTTGTATGCCGGTCAAGGGGAAAATTCAACAGAAGGACAAGATTCCAAACGCGTGTGGCCGCACCAGGCGGAGCTTTCTGAATCCAACTTTGATTTTAACTTGGATCAGGTGACCATCGATTCTTATGCCTGTGGTCCTGAACTGTCTTCACGAACACAAATAGAAGGTGTCGGAACTATCTGTCATGAGTTTTCGCATGTGTTGGGGCTGCCTGACATGTATGACACGCTTAATGGCGAGGCTTATGGCATGTTTTCATGGGATGTGATGGATCAAGGAAGTTATAATGATGACGGTTTCGTTCCGGCTGGTTATACCAGTTATGAGCGTACTTATTTAGGTTGGTTGAATCCAATAGAACTAACCAGCGACCTTACTGTCACGAACATGAAGCCGCTCAGTGAACAGGGTGAGGCCTATGTTATTTACAACGATAACAATAGAAATGAATATTACCTGTTGGAAAATAGGCAAAAAACAGGTTGGGATGCAGGACTTGGCGGAGAAGGATTATTGATTCTGCACGTCGATTTTGATGCCAAGACCTGGGCCGACAATACTGTTAACGGCCAGAAAGATC
>URFI01000045.1 GCA_900547085.1 uncultured Prevotella sp. | reverse complement strand
TTTATGGCAGCGGATAAATCGTATTTTTACACAAAAACAAGGCATTTTTGGGGTAAAAGGTATCATCTTATCCGCCAATTTGCATGCTCTTTCCCAGCAAAAGCATGCAGATTGTCGTACAAAAGCAATGCTTTTGGCCGGAAAAACGTTGAGGAAAAGATAGAATAGGAAGGCCTACGTCTGTAAATGTTTGTGTGTTAGTTCGATACAAATTTCGCTCATTTTTAGCGTATTTGCGAACGAGTGCTCTTCTGTTTGAAAATACGCGAAGTATGAAAGACTTGTTTGTCAAGAAAAATCATCACCACCCGCCATCCTGACCTGCATTCCGCCCTTCGCCTTGTTCTTGTTTCTTTTGCTGGGAAACAACCATCTTAAACGCTGTTTTCCTTCGTGTTTCACGTCATAAAATTGTATTTTTGCAGATAAATGAAGTAATATAAACCATTCAGCATAATGACAAACACAAAACAAAGGGACGAACTGCAGGCAGCAATCTGGAGAATCGCCAACGAGGTGCGCGGCGCCGTAGATGGCTGGGACTTCAAGCAGTTTGTATTGGGTACACTGTTCTATCGATTCATCAGTGAGCATTTCACCACCTTCATAGAGGCTGGCGATGAGAGCGTGGATTATGTTCATCTACCCGATGACGTCATCACGCCCGAGATAAAGGACGATGCCACCAAAACCAAAGGATACTTTATTTATCCCAGTCAGCTGTTTTGCAACATCGCCAAGGGAGCCAACAACAATCCGAACTTGAACACCGACTTGGCGGCTATCTTCGATGCCATAGAGAGTTCTGCCAACGGCTACGACTCGGAACACGACATCAAAGGACTCTTTGCCGACTTCGACACCACGAGCAACCGCTTGGGAAACACCGTGGAGGAGAAGAACAAACGCTTGGCTGCCGTCATCAAGGGCGTGGAGAGCTTGGACTTCGGAAACTTTGAGGACAGCGAGATCGACCTCTTTGGCGATGCCTACGAGTTCCTCATCTCCAACTATGCCGCCAATGCGGGCAAGTCGGGTGGCGAGTTCTTCACACCGCAAAACGTCTCGAAGTTGATTGCGCGCCTTGCCATGTATGGGCAGGAGACGGTGAACAAGATTTACGACCCTGCTTGCGGTTCTGGCTCGTTGCTGTTGCAGGCCAAACGACAATTCGACACGCATGTGATAGAGGACGGCTTCTTTGGGCAGGAAATCAACCACACCACCTACAACCTTGCACGCATGAACATGTTTCTGCACAACATCAACTACGATAAGTTCGACATTGCCTTGGGCGATACCCTCCTCCATCCGCAATATGGCGACCAAAAGCCTTTCGACGCCATTGTCTCCAATCCGCCTTACTCGGTGAACTGGGTGGGCAGTGACGACCCCACGCTCATCAACGACGACCGCTTTGCACCGGCTGGGGTGTTGGCACCCAAGTCGAAAGCCGACTTCGCCTTTGTGCTGCATGCGCTCAGCTATCTCTCTGCCCGTGGTCGTGCCGCCATTGTCTGCTTTCCCGGCATCTTCTATCGTGGAGGAGCGGAACAGAAGATAAGGAAGTATTTGGTGGACAACAACTTTGTGGAAACGGTCATCGCCCTGCCGCCCAATCTGTTTTACGGTACGAGCATTGCCGTGAACATCTTGGTACTCTCCAAACATAAGATGAACCCCACCACCCAGTTTATCAATGCCAGCGGTGAAGACTTCTTTAAGAAAGAAACCAACAACAACATCCTACTGCCCGAACACATCGAACGCATTGTCAGCATCTTTGGAAACAAGAACGAGGTGGACCATGTTGCCACATCGGTGGACAACAACACGATTGCCGAGAACGATTACAACCTCTCCGTTGGCACGTATGTGGAGGCGGAGGACACGCGCGAGGTGATAGACATCGTGAAGCTGAACGAGGAAGTGGCGCAAACGGTGCAGCGCATTGACGCACTGCGGGCGGATATCAATAAAATCATCAAGGAGATAGAGGCATGAAAGACTTAATGAAATTTGAGAACAAGCAAGTTCGTTCCCATTGGGACGCTGAAGAAGAGAAATGGTATTTTTCTATTGTGGATGTCATTGCTGTGCTGACGGACAGCCCCAATTACCAAACGGCAAGAAACTATTGGAAGGTATTGAAAAACAGGCTGAATAAGGAGGGCAATGAAACGGTTACAAATTGTAACCAGTTGAAAATGCGTGCTGCTGATGGCAAGATGCGTATGACCGATGTGGCTGACACAGAGCAACTTCTCCGCTTGATACAATCAGTGCCAAGTCCGAAGGCAGAGCCTTTCAAGCAATGGCTTGCAAAGGTGGGAAGCCAGCGTCTTGACCAGATACAAGACCCCGAACTGAGCATACAGCAAGCCTTGCAAGACTATCGTCGCTTGGGCTACTCGGACGATTGGATTAACCAACGTCTTAAAAGCATCGAGATTCGTAAAGAGCTGACTGATGAATGGCAACGCACTGGCATCACCGACAATAAGGACTTTGCTGTCTTAACCAATATCTTAACCAAAACATGGTCGGGAAAGACAGTGAAAGAATACAAGCAACACAAGGGATTGAAGAAGCAAAACCTACGTGACAACATGACCAGTACCGAGTTGATTCTCAACATGCTGGCAGAAGCTTCTACCAAAGACATCTCACAAGCCAACAATCCAAACACTTTCGACCAAAGCATAATTATCGCCAAGCAAGGTGGGAATGTGGCAAAGGTGGCACGAGAGGAGTTGGAACGGCAAACAGGAAAAAGTGTTATCAGTAGCGACAATGCCGCCACGTTGCGCAGATTAACCCAAAACACACAGCACGATGAAGAATAAAGAACAAAACATTTTCCCGCTTATAAATGTACAGCAGAGAATTGTTTCCATCCGTGAACAGCAAATCATTGTAGATGCTGATGTTGCTCATTTGTATGGAGTGGAGACCAAACGAATTAATGAAGCGGTGCGCAATAATCCTGATAAGTTTCCTGAGGATTATATGTTTGTGCTTACAAAAAAGGAAATAGAACTTTTGCGGTCGAAAAATTCGTCCACAAAACTTTCACCTAAAAGCAGAACGCTCCCCAAAGCTTTTACAGAAAAAGGGCTATATATGCTTGCAACGATACTGAAAAGCAAAAATGCTACGGCTGTTACGTTTGCAATCATTGAAACTTTCGCAAAGGTAAGAGAACTGAAACGTGAGCTATTGAGCCTTCATCAGGAAACGGATAAGCACCAACAAGGTGAGAAGATGAAACGGTTTGGAGAGATTCTTTCGGATGTGGTTATGCCCGACCTTGAAGTTGCCGAAACAGAATCCTCTCTGGAAATCAATTTCTTTATCGGGAAAATCAAACATACCGTGAAGAGAGTCAAGCGTGCTGTGACGTCAACTAACGAAGAAAAGGAATGAGCATGATGAAATACATAGACGAATTACTGCAAGGAGCTAACGTGGAGTGGATGCCGTTGGGGGAAGTCATAACAATAGAAAAAGGAAAACAGCTTAATAAGAGCCTTCTTACAGAAAGTGGAGAATACCCTGCATATAATGGAGGTGTAACATACTCAGGCTTTACAGATAAATATAATTATAGTGAAAACAAAATTATAATCAGTCAAGGTGGAGCTTCTGCTGGTTTCGTGAATTTTATTACAACAAAATTCTATGCTAATGCTCATTGCTATGTTGTGCTGCCTAATATAAGTAGGGTTGATAATAAATATGTGTATCATTTATTAAAAATGAATCAGGAAAACTTGATGGGCAAACAACTTGGTGCAGGCATCCCTGCATTGCACACAGCAAATATTTTAGGAATATCAATCCCCATTCCCTGCCCCGACAATCCTACAAAATCATTGGATATTCAACATAAGATAGTGGAGATTCTTGATAAGTTCACAGAGCTGGAAGCGGAGCTGGAAGCGGAGCTGGAAGCGGAGCTGGACTGCCGCAAGCGGCAGTATGAGTATTACCGCAACCAACTGTTGTCTTTCGATATGTTAAATAGGGGGGGCAAAAGTTAAATGATGTAAAGATAATGACATTGGGCGAAATAGGAACGTTTGTAAGAGGAAGCGGTCTTCAGAAAAAAGACTTTACGCCGACAGGTGTTGGCTGTATCCATTATGGTCAAATTTATACCTACTATGGCACATACGCTAAGAAAACAAAATCGTTTGTGTCTCAAGAATTTGCCTTAAAAGCAAGAAAAGCCAAACATGGCGATTTGATTATAGCAACAACAAGTGAGAACGATGAAGATGTTTGCAAAGCTGTGGCGTGGCTGGGTGATGAAGATATTGCCGTTAGTAGTGATGCGTGTTTCTATACCCATACGATGAATCCAAAATATATTGCATACTATTTTCAGACAGAGCTATTCCAAAGTCAGAAAAGAAAATTTATCACAGGAACAAAAGTAAGGCGTGTGAATGCTAAAGACCTTGCAAAAATACAAATTCCCCTCCCCCCTCTCTCCGTTCAGCGTGAGATTGTGGAGATATTAGACAAGTTTGACACCTTGTGTAACTCTATCAGCGAGGGACTGCCCAAGGAGATTGAGCTGCGGAGGAAGCAATACGAATATTACCGCAACCAACTGCTGACATTCGCACCATAAAAGAAAAATATCATGGCTAATGAAACTACGGTTATTAGAAAGTACAAGGATTACAAAGAATTGTTTTTCTATCAAAAAACGGACACCATCTATCAGCTGACATACATCTTCTGCACAAGGTTCTTACCTAAATACGGTGACAGAACGGTAGACCAGATGGTGCAAGCGGCACGGTCGGGAAAACAAAACATCGTAGAAGGAATAGAAGACGGAAACACTTCCTCCGAAATGGAGCTAAAACTGCTGAACGTGGCTCGCGCATCATTGCAAGAGTTGCGCGAAGATTACGCCGACTACTTGCATACACGCCACCTCGCACTATGGAACGAGAAGCACGACAGATACAACGCCATGCTCTCTTTCTGCAAGACGCACAACCAGCCCAAAGATTATCTGTCTTACGCCCAACGCTGGACGGCAGAAGAGTTTTGCAACGCATTGCTAACCCTCTGCCATATTACAGACAAGCTCATGTGTTCTTTCCTGAAGAGCTTGGAGAAACAGTTTGTGGAGCAAGGGGGCATCAAAGAACGAATGTATGCGGCACGCACGGGCTACCGAAAGCAGCAAGACGAGGAAAGAAGGCTTCTGCTGAGAGAAAATGAACAATTAAAAGCCGAGATAAAGGCACTTAAAGAACGCCTCAAACGCTTAGAAGGAGGGAATAGGGAAGACTAAGTAAACCTAGGAATACCTAGGAATACCTAGGAAAGACTAGGAGAGACTATGGATGACTAGGAAAGCCTAGGTAAACATAGATACACCTGCCCCCAGCTAACAACAACAAAAAAACAACATCATCATGACCACCTACAACACCATTGCAGAATTGCAAAACTTTATTGTCTTAGACAGCTACACCAAGCTGTCACAAGCCTGCGAGCAACCCACAGGCTATCAAACAGAGGCTGCCTTAGAGCGTGAGCTGATAGAAGATTTGGTGAACCAAGGCTATGAATATCTGCCACAGCTCGTAACGCCACAGGCTTTGTTGGTAAACGTGCGCAAACAGCTGCAAACGCTCAACAACACCGTCTTCACCGATAAAGAATGGCAACGCTTCTTGGACGAATATTTGGACAAAGCCAGCGACGGCATCGTGGACAAGACACGCAAGGTGCAGGACGATTATATCTACGACTTCGTGTTCGACGATGGGCATATTCAGAATATCTATTTGGTGGACAAGCAAAACATTGCCCGAAACAAGGTGCAGGTCATCAACCAGTTTGAACAGACAGGCACGCAAATGAACCGTTACGACGTGACCATCTTGGTGAACGGACTGCCCATGGTGCAGGTAGAACTGAAGAAACGTGGCGTGGCAATTCGCGAAGCGTTCAACCAAGTGCATCGCTACAGTAAGGAGAGTTTCAACAGCGAAAGCTCGCTGTATAAATATTTGCAGATATTCGTCATCTCTAACGGAACCGACACCCGCTATTTCGCCAACACCGTGAAGCGCAACAAAAACTGTTTTGACTTTACGATGAATTGGGCAAAGGCGGACAACATGCTCATCAAAGACCTGAAAGACTTTACGGCTACCTTCTTCCAAAAGAACACCCTACTGCAAGTACTGCTCTCCTATGCTGTGTTTGACACCAGCGACACGTTGCTCATCATGCGCCCCTATCAGATTGCTGCCACCGAACGGTTGATATGGAAAATCAGAAGTTCGTACCAAGCAAAGGTGTGGAGCACCCCCGAAGCAGGAGGCTACATCTGGCACACCACCGGTTCGGGCAAGACGCTCACCAGCTTCAAGGCTGCTCGATTGGCAACCCAGCTCGACTTTATAGATAAGGTGTTCTTCGTGGTAGACCGCAAGGATTTGGACTTTCAAACCATGAAAGAATACCAACGGTTCTCGCCCGACAGCGTGAATGGGTCGGAAAGCACGGCAGGACTGAAACGGAATATTGAAAAAGACGACAACAAGATTATCGTGACGACCATTCAGAAGTTGAACAACCTCATGAAGAGCGAGGCAGCATTGCCCGTCTATGGGCAGCAGGTGGTGTTCATCTTCGACGAGTGCCACCGCTCACAGTTTGGCGAGGCGCAGAAGAATCTCAGAAAGAAGTTCAAACGATATTATCAGTTTGGATTTACCGGCACCCCCATCTTCCCCGAAAACGCTTTGGGATCGGAGACCACCGCCAGCGTGTTTGGGCGTGAGCTGCACTCGTATGTCATCACCGACGCCATACGCGATGAAAAGGTGTTGAAGTTCAAGGTAGATTATAACAACGTGCGTCCTCGCTTCAAGGCGTTGGAAAGAGAGAAAGACGAACTGAAACTGACGGCAGCAGAAAACAGAAAACTATTGCTTCACCCCGACCGTATTAAAGAGGTGTCACAATATATCTTGCAGAACTTCAAGATAAAGACCCACCGAAGTCAAGGAAACGGCAAGGGCTTCAATGCCATGTTTGCCGTGAACAGTGTGGAGGCAGCCAAACTCTATTATGAAGAACTCAACGCTCTACAACAAGACAGCGACAAGAAACTGAAGATTGCCACCATCTTTTCTTTCGCTCCCAACGAGGAACAGAATGCCGTGGGCGATATTCGGGAAGAGAATTTTGAACCCACCGCCATGGACAGTAGTGCCAAAGAGTTTCTGACCAAAGCGGTAAACGATTACAATGTCATGTTCAAAACCAGTTTTGGCATTGACAGCAAAGGCTTCCAAAGCTATTATCGTGACATCGCAAAACAAGTAAAGAACCAAGGGGTGGACCTGCTCATCGTGGTGGGCATGTTCCTCACAGGTTTTGATGCCCCCACGCTCAACACGCTGTTTGTGGACAAGAACTTGCGCTATCACGGATTAATGCAAGCGTTCTCGCGAACCAATCGTATTTATGATGCGACCAAGACATTTGGCAACATCGTCACGTTCAGGGATTTGGAACAAGCCACAATAGACGCCATCACACTGTTTGGCGACAAGAATACGAAGAACGTGGTGTTGGAGAAGAGCTACGAGGAATATCTCAAGGGATTCACGGATATTGCTACAGGGGAAGCGTGCCGAGGTTATGTGGAGGTGGTGAAAGAGCTGAAAGAACAGTTCCCACAGCCTGACGAGATAACGACAGAGGCGGAGAAGAAAGCCTTTGTAAAACTCTTCGGTGAGTATCTGAAAATTGAAAACATCTTGCAAAACTACGATGAGTTTACAAATCTCAAAGCGTTGCAAAAGATAGACAAGGAAAATCCAGAGGCGGTGGAGACTTTCAAGGATCATCATTTCCTGACCGATGAGGACGTGGATGCCATGATGGAGGTGGACGTGTTGCAAGAACGTACAGCACAAGATTATCGCTCCACCTACAACGATATTCGTGACTGGTTCAGACGGGAGCGAGAAGGGAAAGCCGCTGAGGAATCTAAGATTGACTGGGACGATGTGGTGTTTGAGATAGACTTGCTCAAATCGCAGGAAATAGATCTCGACTATATCCTTGAATTGGTGTTTGAACACAACAAGAAAACAAAAGATAAAGATGCGTTGATAGACGAAGTGCGCAGAATCATCCGCTCGAGTATTGGCAACAGAGCCAAAGAGGGATTGGTGGTTGACTTCATTCACGACACAGACCTTGACCCTATTCAAGACAAGGCAGGCATCATTTCTGCTTTCTTCGATTATGCACAGCAGCGACAGAAGGAAGAGGCGGCTAACCTCATTGCGGAAGAGAAACTGAATGTGGACGCAGCCAAGCGGTATATCCAAACATCGCTGAAGCGTGAGTTTGCCAGTGAAAACGGGACAGACCTCAATGCCATTCTGCCAAAGATGAGTCCGTTCAATCCGCAATATCTAACGAAGAAGCAGAGTGTGTTCCAGAAGATTGCCGCCTTCATTGAGAAGTTCAAGGGAGTAGGTGGAAGTGTATAGTGTTTTGATGTTGAAAAAACTTGTTCATTCGCCACTAAATCTCTATATTTGCATTAACAAAACCATCCAAATGGTGCAGTGCTGGAAAGGTGTTTCGCATGTCATGCCGCACCATGGGAATGGGTTATGAGAGAAATGAGGAGGCGTAGAAATGGAAAATCCGACTAAGAAAAAATATCCCGATTTAATGAAGGGTAAGACCCTTATGTACGTCCACGGCTTTATGTCGTCGGGCCAATCTGGCACGGTAGCCATGCTCAGGGAGCTATTGCCCCAGGCTAACGTCGTGGCCGAAGACCTGCCGGTGCATCCCGCCGAGGCGATCAACCTGCTACGGCAACTGTGCCAAAGCCATCAGCCCGACCTCATCATAGGCACCTCCATGGGCGGCATGTATACCGAGATGCTCACGGGTTACGACCGCATATTGGTGAATCCGGCTTTCCAGATGGGTCAGACCATGCACGACCACGGCATGATGGGCAAGCAAGTTTTCCAAAATCCCCGCAAGGATGGCGAGACTGAGGTAATCGTTACTAAGTCGTTGGTCAACGAGTACAAGGAC
The DNA here is from genome assembly GCA_900547085.1 of uncultured Prevotella sp. Taxonomy (GTDB): domain Bacteria; phylum Bacteroidota; class Bacteroidia; order Bacteroidales; family Bacteroidaceae; genus Prevotella. The sequence goes on along the minus strand of URFI01000045.1, from coordinate 3,692 downwards.
ATCACCGGGCAGTGTTTCACCAACGTCACGCCCGAGGAGCAAAGACGAGTCTATGGGCTCTTTGGCGACAAGGATCCGCTGGTGCACACCTTCGACCTCTTTCGCGAGCACTATCCACAGGCCATCCGCTTTCATGGTGCCCACCGGCTTACCGATAAGGTGGCCTTTCACTATCTCATTCCCGTGATTCGCTGGATTGATGACCAACAAGAGAGACGCGAACGCCCCATCGTTTACATCGACTATGCGACGCTGCACGACAGTTACGGCAAGGCCACGTCGAGTATGCGCAAGGCATATCAGATGCTTATCGAGCGGTATGATGTCTATGTGGTGGCCGCTGCGCCTACCAACGACCATGGTTATATTGGTGAGGTGCAGACGTGGGTGGAGGAGTATCTGTCGGCTCCGGCCTACAATCGGGTAATCTTTAACAACCAGCCGCAGCTGCTCTATGGCGACTATCTCATCACCCCCGAGGCGCAAAAAGGCTTTATGGGAACTTGTCTGGCTTATGGAAGTGATGAGTTTAAGACGTGGGAAGAACTCATTGTGTACTTCGACCGCCTGGGTGGGCAGTAGCCATTTCTCTTATTGTGGCTTCTGTATTTGGTTGCGTGTCACATAGGTTACGCCATGAACGTTGGCCAATACAAGACCAGAAACGATAAGCAGTGTTGGAGAATGTGCATTTGACGCACCGAATGACTTATCTTTTTTGTCATCATACGCTGCTTAATAAGTAGTCTTGTCCTTGCTTTCCATCCACATGTCAAACGCTTTTCGTGCCTCATCGGGCAGCAAAATCTGCATTTGTTTATGTCGATTGGCTGGTTGGAGGGCAATCTCGTGATAGATAAAGTCGTCGTCAAACCCTATGCGTGCAGCATCCTTGCGATTGTTGGCGTAATAGATGCGATCCAGATGAGCCCAATAGATGGCCCCTAAGCACATGGGACAAGGCTCGCAGGAGGTATAAATATCGCAACCAGTGAGGTCGAACGTGCCCAGCTTGCGTGCGGCTTGTCTGATGGCATTCACCTCGGCGTGCGCCGTAGGGTCGTGGTCTAAGGTAACTGTATTGGATGCTTCGGCAATGATTTCTCCATCTTTGGCAATCACGGCACCAAAAGGTCCGCCGCCCGTGCGTACACTTTTTTCAGATAGGGCGATGGCCCTACGCATGATATCTTGTTGATTCATCAATGATTTGTTTTGAATAAAGAATGTTATTGTGATGACAAATATACGCAAAATGCCATGAAAAGGGGAGGGGCAGTACCATATTTTTGATTATCTTTGCAACACGCGCGCAGGCCAAGCCCAAACGAAACACTTTTTAACCCACATGCGAGGACGACCCTCGAACCGTGACATGCAGCAATCACAAACTTACATTACAGCCAACGAACTCTACCAACGGGCGGCCCAAATCCTTGAGGCTGGCTCTCAAGAGGGTGCGTTGGTCAATAAAATGTTGCACGAGACGTTGGTGATGGCGTGTGCCGCTGGCTTGAGAAACACCTCCTATAGCTTTGGCGACCTCAACGCTCGCGTGGATCATCTGTGTACCCAGCGTGGCTTATCGGCAGCCGATACACGCGCCGTTCACCAGATGCGACGCCACTCCAACTCGTCATCGCCCATCTTACCAGAAGACCTTACTTACGACGTTCGTGCGCTTTGTGTCTTCATCTCGGCGGTGTTCAGAGAGGCTGTTCCTTCTTTTTTAGTCGGCGAAATACCCGCTCGTGCTCAGCAAACGCGACAATCATTGCGGTTGGACGAACGCTACATCCGTTGCATCGTGAGGCAATGGGACGAACATTTCATCTGGGTGATGCCCGATGGGGAAACCGATGAGCGTCTTTTGCAAGTAGAATATACCAGTGAGGAGCAGTTTGCCGACCTGTCGTATCTTCATGACATCTTGCGCAAGGGCATGCCGTTGAATCTCTTGGACTGTCAGGTGAAGGATCATCTGGTTACGCCACGTCGCATCATTGTCATCCCCGACTACCTGGTGGACATCAGTTCACTGGCGACATGTTTCACGGAATATGGTCATCATCCAGCCCTCTTCACCATCAACCGCATGAAAGATAAACCCAATACGCGGCATACCATTTTGGGAAACTTTGCCGGTAGTGCGCTCGATGACATCATCCATGCGTGTGGAGAGCGAGCGTTTGACATGGCAGAAACACTGAAAGATAACTACAGGGAGAAGGCATTGGAATACTGTACATGCACCGACCTGGACCCTGTGGCGTTTAAAATGGAGGCCATGAAGCAGGTGCAGAACCTGCAACAAATCGTTGCTGAACTGTTCAAGACCTACAACCGGGAGCGAGCCTTGCTGGAACCTTCCTTCGTATGTGAGCAGTTGGGCATACAAGGGCGTGTGGACATGATGACCACCGACTTCAGATTGCTGGTCGAACAGAAGTCGGGAAAGAACATGAATCTGGAATATGGCAGCCACAACCGGCATGGCAACCAGCACGTTGAGGCACACTATGTGCAGGCGCTACTGTACTATGGCGTGCTGAGATACAACTTCCGCCTGTCTTACAAAGCCACCCGCATCTTTCTGTTGTACTCGAAATATGCGTTGCCGACAGGCTTGATGGATGTCAGTAGGTTGGACATGCTCATCCATGAAGCCCTCAAGCTGCGCAATCTCATCGTGGCTGCCGATTATACGAGTGCCCTCGAGGGATTTGAAGGCATGCTGCCGCAGCTCAATCCACAAACACTGAACACGGAGAATACCAACACTTACTTCTACAATCGTTTCTTACTGCCGCAGATAGAGGCCATCACGGTGCCGCTGGAGCAAATGAGTAAGCTGGAGAAAGCATATTTCTGTCGCATGATGACCTTCGTGCTGAAAGAACAACTCATCTCGAAAACCGGTGGCGTTGATGGTAGTGGACGCAGCAATGCTGACCTGTGGAACATGCCGTTGAGCGAGAAAAAGGAGATGGGCAACATCTATACCGGCCTTACCATCACGCAGAAGAAACGAACCCGCAGCCGTGGATTCGATGAAATCACGCTCGCCGTTCCTGATCAAGGTGAAGACTTCCTGCCCAATTTCAGGCGGGGCGACATGGTATATCTGTACGGCTACCATCCCGATAGCGAGCCTGACGTGCGTCGGAGCATCCTGTTCAAGGGCTTCATCATGTACGTCAAGACCGATGAGATAGCCGTTCTTCTGACGGATGCACAACAGAATGATGACCTATTATATACGGTAGAAGAAGGAAAGCGGCATGCCCATCACACGCCTTTGGTATACGCAGTGGAGCATAGTGCGTCAGATGCGGGTGGTTCAGCAGCCATACATGCCCTGCATACGTTGATGACTGCCTCGAAAGAGCGGCGCGACTTGTTGCTGGGACAGCATGAACCCCGAGTCAATCACGCCCTGACACTGTCCAGAAGTTATCATCCTGACTATGATGACGTGGTGCTGAAAGCCAAACAGGCACAAGATTATTTCCTGCTGGTGGGGCCTCCTGGCACGGGTAAAACATCGATGGCTCTGCGCTATATGGTGCTGGAAGAGTTGGAGAACCCTGATGCCAACATTCTTCTCATGGCCTATACCAACCGTGCTGTGGATGAGATTTGTGGTATGTTGTGCGATGAAGGCCTCGATTTTATTCGTCTGGGCAACGAGT
>URFI01000044.1 GCA_900547085.1 uncultured Prevotella sp. | reverse complement strand
CTCAACCCGATTTCTTCGTCTATCCGGGTGAACCACACAATATGAGAGGACACCAAAGTGTTCACCTCCACGAACGCATTACACAGTACTTTGAAGATTATCTGAAATAAAAAAGGAAACATACGCATGAAGATATTATTATTAGGTAGTGGCGGAAGAGAACACGCCTTGGGCTGGAAAATAGCACAGAGCAAACGAGTAACCCAACTATTCATCGCTCCCGGCAATGCTGGAACAAGTGAAGTAGGCACCAATGTCGACATTCAGGTGAACGATTTCGATGCTATCAAAGATTTTATATGCAACCAAAAGATTGACATGGTTGTCGTTGGACCCGAAGATCCACTTGTGAATGGCATCTATGATGCGTTGAAAAATGACTCTCGAACCAAAGAAACCGTGGTCATAGGTCCGTCGAAAGAGGGGGCAAAACTGGAAGGTAGCAAGGATTTTGCCAAGGCTTTCATGCAACGCCACAACGTCCCAACCGCCCGATACCACACCTTTACAGGCGAGACTTTAGATGAAGGACTTCGCTTCTTGGAGACTTTAGAGGCTCCCTACGTGTTGAAAGCCGACGGACTATGTGCTGGTAAGGGCGTTTTAATACTCCCTACGTTGGCAGAAGCACAGCGAGAATTAAAGGAAATGTTAGGGGGTATGTTCGGAAAAGCGTCGGCACGAGTCGTCATTGAGGAATATTTAAGTGGAATAGAGTGTTCTGTTTTCGTCTTAACCGATGGCAAACATTATCAAATTTTGCCAGAAGCAAAGGATTATAAACGCATTGGTGAAGGCGATACAGGGCTGAATACAGGCGGCATGGGCAGCGTCTCACCCGTCCCATTTGCAGATAAGGACTGGATGAAGAAGGTGGAGGAACGAATCATTCAGCCAACGATAAAGGGACTGTCCGAAGAGGGAATCGACTACAAAGGCTTTATCTTCTTTGGTTTAATCAATGTAAAAGGCGACCCCATGGTGATAGAATACAACTGTAGAATGGGCGACCCGGAGACAGAAAGCGTAATGCTGCGACTGAAAAGTGATATCGTTGATTTGTTTGAAGGCATCGCGGAAGGCAACTTAGACAAGCGTGTTGTCACCTTTGACGAACGCGCAGCCGTGTGCGTCATGCTCGTCAGCGGCGGCTATCCGCAAGCCTATACCAAGGGATATCCTATCTCTGGACTCGAAACGGTAAAAGACAGCATTGTCTTTCACAGCGGAACGGCGGTGAAAGATGGGCAGGTTGTCACTGCCGGCGGCAGGGTTTTGGCCGTTTGTTCATACGGAAAAGATAAAGACGAGGCACTGAATAAGAGTTTTGCAGCAGCAAAAAAGATTGATTTTCAAGACGTATATTTCCGAAAAGACATCGGCAAAGACCTATAAATGCCTACGCTCGTTCATACGAAGACCGGCTGGCCAGTCCATCAAGTACGGACAACTGTCGTCACCGATGCTTTAACTCGAGAATGCACTTACAGTGTCGTTTGGTTTGATTCATGACGCATAGATTACAAAACAGAATAGCAGGAAGTCGTTATGCCCTGCCCATCACCATGGTATATGCGATAGGCATTTGGTTCATGGGCGGTTTGCTTCAACAGCAGTTGTGGCCTCAGTTCATACTGATGCTCATGACTACTTTGACCATGGTCGAACTGAACAACCAGCACACTTTGATACGAACCTACAGTCGCATGCTGTCTTGTTCGTATCTTGTGCTCTCTGTCGCTGCCCTACCCCTGTTCATTCACCTGGAAGCCTGCATCGTTCAACTTTGTTTTGCTCTCACCTATTTGTTCATGTTCCGCGCCTATCAAGACAAATCGGCCATCAGCAGCGTGTTCAATGCGTTCTTCTTCATCGGTGTGGCCAGTATTTGGTTTGTCCAAATACTATTCCTTATCCCCATTTGGTGGATTATCTTGCGGTTTTACGTCATGGGCATGGGCTGGCGAACCTTCTGGGCATCGCTGCTGGCTGTCATCACTCCCTATTGGTTTGTAGGAGGCTATTACGTCTATCGGCACGATGTTGGCACACTCATCCATCACTTTTCCAGCATCATCGACTTTGCACCTCTCTTCGATTTCCAAAGCATTTCCTCGCTGAACCTGCTGACGCTCTGCTTTATCTGTGCATTGGGCATTATCGGCATGCTGCATTTTCTCCTCAACAGTTCAAAGGATAAGATTCGCATTCGCTTGTTTTTCTCATCCTTCATGTTGATGATGGCAGCCACCATCGTATTCATCATCCTGCAACCCACGCACCTACCCAACCTCTTACCTGCACTCATTGTCAGCGTTTCACCCCTTATTGGCCACTATATCACGCTCACCGGCTCACGCCTGTCTGGCATTACTTGCCTCACGCTGTTCATCATCATGCTGACCATTACGGGTTATCAACTATGGATACATTGATAGATCTCTTGATACAATACGGCTATGTGGGCATGTTCTTGGCCTCGCTTTTAGCCGGATCAGTCTTTCCTTTCAGCAGCGAAGCCGTCATGGCGGGTCTGTTGGCAGCTGGGCTTAACCCCTGGCCCTTGGTTATGTACGGCACCATTGGAAACGTCATGGGGTCGTTGTTCAATTATTTTATCGGCACATTGGGGCGGTTAGACTGGATAGAGAAATACCTACATGTCAAACCCGACAAACTGGATCGCGCACAACGCCTGATGGCCCAGTACGGCGCCTGGATAGGATTCTTCGCTTTTCTGCCCATCATCGGCAGCGCCATAGCCATCGTCCTGGGACTGGTTAGAGCCAACATCTGGGTCACCCTCGTCTCTTTCACCTTGGGAAAAATATTCAGATACCTACTTATCATTTATGGCATGAATCTCATCTTATAAGCATCATATACATGACACGCTCAATGAAAAAATACCTTCTGCTGCTCACGGTCACGCTATTTCTCGCATCTTGCACCACCAACCCGCAAGACACGAGGCGAAAAATCACGGTGACCATAGAGCCACTCCGCTATTTCACCGAACAAATTGCCGGTGACAAGTTTGTTGTGAACACCATGGTTCCCCAGGGAGGAAACCCCGAAACCTACGAACCAACCACCCAACAAATGGTGAAGTTGGCCGAAAGCGACCTGTACATCAAGGTGGGAAACATTGGCTTTGAGCGCACATGGATGAAAAAACTGAGCCAAAATGCGCCGCATACCATTATCATCGATTCGTCTGAAGGCATTGAGTTGGCCCACTCTTCACACGGCGTTACTGATCCACACACCTGGATGAGCACCAACAACGCAAGGCAAATCGCACGAAACATCTACCAAGCGTTGGTCAGCATCAATGCACGAGACAGCGCCTCATATAGGCGAAATTACGAAGCCTTGATAGACACCATTGAGGCTACCGACATGCGACTGCGCGAACAGCTCACGCGTGACAAGTCGCAGACCTTCCTCATTGACCACCCTGCCCTCACCTACTTTGCCCGCGACTACGAGCTATTACAAATCCCGGTGGAGGAAGAAGGTCGCGAACCCAGTGCCGCCCAACTGAAAAAGACCATCCAGCTGGCCAAGGACAAGAAGGTGAAAGTGATGTTTGTGCAGAAGCAGTTTGAAACCAGAAGCACGAAGATTGTCAGCCAAGAGGTGGGTGCAAAAACGATAGCCATCAACCCCTTGAGCCACAATTGGAGCGAAGAAATGGTGAGTATTGCCCAAAAACTAAAATAACCGCATGACACCCATCATCCAATTAGAAAACATCAGCGCGGCGTACGGACAGAAAACGGTTCTGCAAGACGTGAACCTCACCGTGTACGATCACGACTTTCTGGGCATCATCGGACCGAATGGTGGTGGCAAAACTACCCTTGTACAACTCATCATCGGTCTGAAAAAGCCGAGCGAAGGACAAATCAAGTTCTACCGAAACGGAACACTTGCAGACCACATCAGCATGGGTTATCTCCCACAATACAACGACATCGACAAGAAATTCCCCATCTCGGTGCAGGAAGTAGTGCTGTCGGGACTGAGCGGACAAAAGAAATTGTTCTCCCCATTCACATCCAAGCACCACCAAATGGTGGACGAAACGCTCGACAGAATGCAGCTCACCGAACTGCGCCGGCGTGCCATCGGCACCCTTAGTGGCGGCCAATTGCAGCGCGTGTTGCTGGCACGCGCCATCGTAGCACGGCCAGAAGTGCTGATTTTGGATGAGCCTAACACATACATTGACAGGCAATTCCAAGAACAAATGTACCAAATGCTCAACGACATCAATCGCGATTGCGCCATCATCATCGTGAGCCACGACATTGGCTCCATCCTGCAAAACGTGAAGGCCGTTGCCTGTGTCAACCACAATGTACACTACCACCCCGACACGGAGCTGTCGATGGTTGAGCTGGAGCAACACCTCGGCTGCCCCATCGACTTGTTGGGGCATGGACGCATGCCTCACCGCGTGCTCAAAGCACACACGGATTGAAGTTGAATGTTCGCTACGTCAGCAGCTTTCATCCATCATTCGCCCACTTGATCATTCCACACACAACTGGGCGAACACTCTAAAAATAACTGGGCGAATGGCGAATTCACCCCTGTTCATCAGCACCCTTTCCGCAAAAAAAGTCACCGTTTCATAAACCTCTCATTGACAGCGTTTTATAAGAGAGCTTGACCACATTTTCAAAGTCATGGAGTTTGGGCATCAAAGTCATGGAGTTTGGTATCCAATCTGTATGGGTTTGAGATTCAAAGTCAATGAGTTTGTCGACCACGGACGATGCTATCAACACACATTCTTATAGTTTTTTGAAATTCAACGGCTTACAAAGAAACAACAGATTGTTGTTCCCGTGCATTTCATGCCCTTGCAATACACTCGGCATCAGGTTACTTGCAAATCACGTTCGTTCAAGGAAATCATGAACGACTGTCAAGAAAAAATCCACTCACTTGAGAAGTTGATACTCAAATGAGTGGATATGATTATTTCAATAATCTGGATGAATTACCACAAATCCAAGCGGTTTTTCTTCGGAATGAAGAGCTTGTCGCCTTCTTTCACGTTGAAAGCCTCGTACCAAGCGTCAACGTGAGGCAGTGCACCATTGACGCGCCACTTGCCCAACGCATGTGGATCGCGCTTCACGCGGTTGCGTATTTCCTGCTCGGTGATGTTCTGTCCCCACACGCCTGCATAGGCCAGGAAGAAACGTTGATCGGGGGTAAATCCGTCTTTGGTCTTCAAAGGTTTCTTCGCCGTGGCGTTCTTGTATGCCAGGAAACTAACCTGCAATCCTCCGTGGTCGGCCAAATTCTCACCTAACGTGAAGCGTCCGTTGGCCTTGAGGTCGGGCAAAACATTGATATTGGAGAAGAAATCGGCATACATGTCGGCACGCTCGTTGAAGCCTTTCGCATCGTTGGCAGTCCACCAATCGTTCATGTTGCCATTGGCATCGTACTGGCGACCTTGGTCATCGAATCCATGTGTCATCTCATGACCAATCACCACGCCTATGGCACCATAGTTGAAGGCCTCATCGGCCTTAGGGTCGAAGAACGGATATTGCAGGATTCCCGCCGGGAAACAAATCTCGTTGGTGGTAGGATTGTAATAGGCGTTCACGGTTTGCGGCGTCATGAACCACTCATCACGGTCGACTGGCTTACCTGCACGCTCGGCAATGTGATTGTTGTGTGCGAACTGGCGGCATGCCATGACGTTCTCATAGAACGACTTAGCGGGGTCGATATTCAACTTAGAATAATCGCGCCACTTGTTAGGATAACCGATTTTGACATAGAATTTATCCAACTTCTTATGTGCTTCGGCCTTGGTTGTATCGCTCATCCATGTTTGTGCATCAATACGTTGGCCCAATGCAATTTGCAGATTGCGCACCAGGTTCTCCATTTTCTTTTTAGAACTCTCGGGGAAATAACGGGTTACATACATCTTGCCGAGCGCCTCGCCCATTTGTGCCTCAACCTGATTGGTGGCACGTTTCCACAGCGGATAATCCTCCTTGCGACCACTCATGGTCTTACCGAAGAAGTTGAAGTTGGCCTCACGAATTGCATCGGTGAGATAGCTTGATGACGACATGATGACATCCCACTCCATCAGTGCGCGCAAATCGTCGGCAGTAGCAGCAGCCGAGAGCTTGTCATATCCTTCCAAGAATGACGGTTGACCGACAACCATTGTCTGGATGTACTCACTCTTCACGCCCTCCGCATTAGCCATGCCTTCAAGGTTGATGTTGGGGTAATTAGCCTTGAACTCTTTCAAGGTCATCTTGTTGTAGTTGGCTTGTGGGTCACGAAGCTCCGTCATGCTCTTTGAAATCAATGCAAGTGCTGTTTCGGTTTTGAAAATGATATCCGCCTTTGCCTGAGCCTGCGCCTCATCAAATCCATAGAGGCTGAACATGCGCGCGATGTGCTTCTTATATTCGTCGCGAATGGCAATGGTGGCCGCATCGTTGTTGAGGTAATAGTCCTTTTGACCTAATGTCAATCCACCCTGACTGACGTTCAGAATGTTCATCGTCACATTCTTCTCGTCAGCAGCGAAGTAAGAACCAAAAGAGACACCATATCCCTGAGCGGCATACTTCAATTGCAGTTGCTCCAAATCTTTCTTCGTTTTGGCAGCTTCCATCTCATCCAACAAGGGTTTCACCGGTGTGATACCCTCCTTGTTACGACGGTCGGCATCCATGGCGAGCTTGTAGAAGTCGGACAGCTTTTGCTCCATCGTACCTTTTTTATACGTCTTCTTCTGCAACTCACCCAGGATGGTGTTAATTCGCTTGTTGTTGTCTTCGGCCAATTGGTCGAAGCTGCCAAAGCGCGAATAAGCCGCTGGTAGCGGATGTTTCTTCTGCCATCCGCCCGTGGCAAACTGGTAAAAATCATCGGCTGGGCGGACAGACTTGTCAAAATTAGCCTCGACAAGTCCCGATTTTGATTGTGCCATCCCCATCGTGGGTGCTACCATCAACATCATGATTGGAAATAAATGTTTCATAAGTTTTAAAGTTTTTTAGTTTGCGAGTTTTTTAGTTTACGAGTTTACAAGTTGACAAGTTAACAAGTTGATAGTTCACAGTTCAAACCTCAAAATTCAATGTTCAAAGTTCAATGTTCAAAGTTCAAAGTTTCTCCATTTTCTCATTAAGCTCCATCCATCGTTCGTTTTCTGCATCCAATGCCCGTTGAACGGATGTGTATTCAGTGACCAACTCCATGTTTGACGCATTTTCTGGTTGTGAGAGAATGGTGTTTAGCTCGGCGATACGCTTTTCCATGGAAGCAATTTTAGCTTCACTCTCTTCGATGCTCCGTTTTAGTTTGCGTACTTTCTTTTGCTGTTCCTTGCGCTGGAGATATTCTTCAGCACCACTCTTTTCTGTTTTTGAAGCAGCTTGCAATGGTTGTGATGCACCCGACTGTATGTTTGTGTGCAAAAGAGAATCAATGCTATGATTGTCAGCGTCATCATCCAACGACTGCGCATGACTGCGGATGAAGTCGTAAATGCCACCCAGGTGTTCTTTCACCTGTCCGCCACCGAACTCGTAAACCTTGCTCACCAGGCCGTCAAGGAAGTCGCGGTCGTGGCTCACCAGTATCACCGTACCATCGAAAGCCTGTATGGCCTCCTTCAAAACATCTTTTGATGGCATGTCCAAATGGTTAGTAGGCTCGTCAAGAATGAGCAGGTTGACGGGCTGCAAGAGTAAGCGTATCATTGCCAATCGACTGCGTTCGCCACCCGATAGCACCTTAACCTTCTTCTCAGAGGTTTCGCCACCGAACATGAACGCACCCAACAGGTCGTTGATTTTCAGCCGCATGTCACCCGTTGCTACACGGTCAATCGTTTCGTAAATCGTCAGTTCCTCATCCAGCAACTGCGCTTGGTTCTGTGCGAAATAGCCTATCTGCACGTTGTGACCAACCTTCAGTGTGCCAGTATACGGAATCTCACCCATAATACATTTGACCAAAGTAGATTTACCTTCGCCGTTTTTGCCAACAAAGGCAACCTTCTCCCCACGTTTAAGGGTGAAAGTAACGTCTTTGAACACCGTATGAGAGCCATAATCTTTACGAAGTTCATCACAAATTATAGGATAATCGCCACTTCGAAGGCATGGGGGAAACTTCAAGTGCATGCGTTTGTTATCCACCTCATCAACCTCGATGAGTTCTAACTTTTCCAGTTGACGGATGCGCTGTTGCACCTGAATGGCCTTGGTTGCTTGATAACGGAAACGCTCGATGAAGGCTTTTGTGTCGGCTATTTCTTTTTGTTGGTTTTCATAGGCGCGCAGTTGCTGCTCTCTTCGTTCGGCCCGCAACACGACATATTGATCGTATTTAACTTTATAGTCTTCGATGTGGCCACAAGTAATCTCTATCGTACGGTTGGTTACATTATTGATAAAAGCACGGTCGTGACTGACCAGCACCACTGCTTTGGCTGATTGAGCGAGAAATTGTTCCAGCCATTGTATCGATTCAATGTCGAGATGGTTGGTTGGTTCGTCCAGCAACAGCACGTCAGGGCGACGCAACAAAATCTTCGCCAGTTCGATTCGCATGCGCCAACCACCAGAGAACTCGGACGTAGGACGGTCAAAATCGGCCTGAGTAAAGCCCAGTCCGGTGAGTGTTCGCTCCATTTCGGCCTCATAGTTCTCGCCGCCCATCATCAAATAGCGATCATGTTCTTGCGTAAATCTCTCCACCAGTTCCATGTACGATGCACTCTCATAGTCGGTACGATTGCCCAATTCGTTCTGCATGTGTTCCAGGTGTTCCTTCATGCGCATGCTGTCAGAAAAAGCCTTGCGTGTTTCTTCCTTGACAGTTGTATCGTCGGCTATCTTCATCACCTGTGGAAGATAACCAATGGTGGTGTCATTAGGAACCGAAACGACACCCGAGGTAGGTTTCTGTTGACCATTGAGAATCTTGAGTAAGGTAGATTTGCCAGCCCCGTTCTTGCCCACCAAGGCAATTCTATCACGCTCATTGATGACAAAACTCACGTCGCGGAACAAGGGTTTTACACCAAATTCTACCTTCAAACCTTCTACTGATACCATGAATATCTCGTTAAATTTAGTCGCAAAGTTATATTATCCTCCTTCAACGCTGCGCTTCTTAATAGCACAATCACGCTTGCTTTTCTTCCTTCTGTTTACGCTTACGAAACTCGTTGAAGCATACTAAGATAATCAGTACCACCAACAAAGCAAAGGAAATATACGCGATGATCTCCGTACGATTGACTGATTTAGGGAAGAAACTCAATACCACCGTATGCTTACCGGGTTTCACCTGGATGGCACGAAGTATGTAATTAACCCGACCAACCGGCACTTCCTCGCCATCAACCGTGGCCGTCCATTCCGGATAATAAATCTCAGAGAACACCACCACGCCACCTTTGCTCGACTCTACCTCGTAGGTCAGCTGGTTGGGTTCATACTTCTGCAGCGTTACTACCGATGAATGGTCTTGCGCAACGGCCTCACCAAGTTGTTCTTTGAACTTCTTGTCAGCCACAGCCTCAGTACGAAGATTCATCTTTCCGATACGTTCAATTTCCTGATTGGCATTATCCACATACGTCAATTTATCAACAAACCACGCATTACCAAAGGCGTATGGATTTTTAAGCGGAACGGTTTGTCCACCCTGCAATGGCATGAGAAAGAACTTAGTGTTGAGCATGTTCAGCACAGGCGAAATGCTATCACCATTTAATTGCGTCATGTCGCCCTGCGCTTCCATGATTCCTTTCATCAGGTTTTGCATTTCAGGAGCGATATAAGCTTCTATCATTTCCTGATAACGGCGCAACTTGGCAGGATGATAGCCACCAATGCTCTTGTGGAAATAACTGGTTTCGTTTTCGTTAAACGTACTCGTTGAGAGATTCAACACACGATAATCGAGTTCTTTGGTCTGTAGGATTTGCTTGTCGGTGGGTGTCATTTCGATGGGATTTTCACGCACACTCTTCTCAACAAACATGCTATCGTACAAATAACGCTTGTTGACAGCCCACATATCTACCAAGCACAACAGGGTAAGACCACCGATGAGCCATGCTGTACGTATTTTCCTTGCCTTGTAAAGCAGTAAAAATAAGGTACCAATGAGGATGATCACAAACGAACGCCAGCAGTCTGTTGTGAAGATAGCTTGCCGCATAGCACGAAGATTTGTCAACAGCGCACCCTGATATTCGGAAGGAATATTCTTCATAGCCTCCAATTCTGCCGTGGAAATATAGTCGGAGAAGAACACTGTTGGCATCAGGGCAAAAAGCAAACAGAACCCCGCCGTGAGGCCAAAGCTAACATATACGTATTTTAATCGTTTGTTCAATAGTTCGGGTTCGTCGATGATTTTCTTCAATGCCATCACGGCCAACAGCGGAATGGTAAACTCTGCGATAACCAATATCGACGCCACGGTTCGGAATTTGGCGTACATGGGCACGTAATCGATGAAGAAATTGGTAAGCGGCATGAAGTTTTTACCCCACGACAGCATGACAGACAGGATGGTAGCTGCCAACAAAGCCCACTTCATAGGCCCTTTCACGATGAACAGTCCCAAGATAAAGAGCATCATGACAAATGCGCCAACATAAACAGGACCGCTGGTTCCGGGTTGTTCGCCCCAGTATTGACCTATCTGTTGATAGATTTCCATGAACTGCGGATTAGCCTTTTTCATGGCGGTTTCGTTCATTGAGAGCGGAACAGATGCACCTCCTTTGGCATTAGGTATAAGCAGCGTCCACGTTTCACCAATGCCATAACTCCACTGGGTGATGTAGTCGCGCTCCAGTCCACTATTGGTTTGGTTGGCCGAGTTGGGTTTCACGAGTTCGCTTTTGCCACGCATCGACTCTTGACTGTATTCCCATGTATGATACAGGTTGCTCAGGTTGATGCAGAGACCAATGGCGGCAGCGGCGATACACACGGCTGATGCCTTACCAAACCGTGCCAACTGCTTGTCTTTCACAGCCTGAACCAAGAAGGCGATAACCATGAAGAAGATGATGAACAGATAATAATAGGTCATCTGCACATGATTGGCCTTCACCTCGAAGGCGGTAAACAAGGCCGTCAGGATGAATCCCCAGAGATATTTTCCTCTATAACTAAGCACAATGCCAGCAATCATTGGTGGCAGATAAGCCAAGGCCATCACTTTCCAAATGTGTCCGGCAGCAATGATAATGAAGAAATAACTGGAGAAAGCCCAAATGACAGAACCCAAAACAGCCAGTTCCTTGCGGAAATCAAAAGCACGCAACAGGATGTAAAAGCCCAGCAAATAGGCAAACACATACCACACATTTTCGGGCAACCACAGGTGGTAAGCGTTCATCACCTTGCTCAGTGTGTCGGTACTTTTGTATGACGGAGCCGTTTGATAGGTGGGCATACCCCCGAACACCGAATTAGTCCATCGGGTTCGTTCACCTGTTCTTTCATAATATTCTGTTTGTTCATGCCCAAGACCCTTTCCTGCTGAAGCATCATGCTGGAACAGAATACGCCCTTCCAGACTGGCTGGAACGAAATAAGCGAATGAAATCAAGACGAACAAGACGATGGCGGCTACATCCAACCCATATTTCTTCAAAGCTTCCATGAATAGCTGTTTTATGTTAAGATTTAAGCGCAAAGATAGCAAAACTTTACCGTTTACACCTGCCTGTGCAACCATTTTTTGCTACCTTTGCAGCCAAATAGCAAACAACAGTCATGAAAATAGGTATCATTGTGGCCATGGAGAAAGAGTTCACGCAACTCAAATCCTTGCTCGAAGACATGCAGACACAACAGCATCAGCATCTGACTGTCATCAAGGGACGCATTGGACAACACGAAATCGTGATGCAACAATGTGGCATTGGAAAGGTAAATGCTGCAATTGGTGCGGTGGAATTGATAAATCATCATCACCCCGACTTGGTGATGTCATCAGGATGTGCGGGTGGAGCAAATGCGTCTTTAAGTCCTACCGACGTGGTTGTAAGCACACAATGTTGTTACCACGATGCTTATTGTGGCAAAGAGTGCGAAGCAGGTCAAATCATGGGAATGCCGGCAAGCTACGCCTCTCCTGCCGAATTGGTGCGTAAGGCGTGTGCCATCAACTGCGGAACTAACATTCGTAGCGGCCTCATTGTGAGTGGCGATTGGTTTGTTGACAGCAAAGAGAAGATGCAACAAATACTTTCTTCTTTTCCCACAGCCATGGCTGTTGACATGGAGAGTTGTGCCATTGCCCAAACCTGTTACCTTTATCACACGCCGTTCATCTCCTTCCGCATAATCAGTGATGTGCCTTTAAAGGATACAAACGCGGCACAGTATTATGATTTTTGGGAACGATTGGCCAACCACTCGTTCCATGTTACCAAAGAGTTTATACAGATAGTGGGATAGTTTACAAGTTGACAAGTTAACGAGTTGACAAGTTGATAGCTTTCTCTGTTGACGCATTAACTATAAAACCCACAAGCAAAGAAAAGCCATCAACTCGTAAACTTGTCAACTAATAACTCGTCAACTAACACCTCATCAACTAAAAAACTCACAAACTCACAAACTAAAAAATGAACAAGATTCCCTCATTCACCATCAACCACAACAAATTGTTGCGTGGTATTTATGTAAGCAGGCAAGACGTTGTCGGCTCTGAAGTCATCACCACTTTCGACATTCGCATGAAAGAGCCCAACCGTGAACCCG
>URFI01000043.1 GCA_900547085.1 uncultured Prevotella sp. | reverse complement strand
CAGTGCTCGACAAACCGGGCGACTTGGCTGGCATATTGACCTCACTCGAGCCAAACGACGTGCTGTTCATCGATGAGATTCACCGTCTGTCGCCTGTAGTCGAAGAGTATCTTTACTCAGCCATGGAAGACTATCGCATCGACATCATGATTGACAAGGGGCCGTCGGCGCGCTCTATCCAAATAGACTTGAACCCGTTTACCTTGGTGGGAGCCACCACAAGAAGCGGACTGCTGACGGCACCGCTGCGTGCTCGTTTCGGCATCAACATGCACTTGGAGTATTATGCGCCCGAAACATTGCAGAAAATCATCAGGCGCAGCGCAAACATTCTCAACGTACCCATCGACGAGGATGCCGCTTACGAGATTGCACGCCGCTCCAGAGGCACACCTCGTATCGCCAACGCACTGCTGAGAAGGGTGCGCGATTTCGCACAAGTCAAGGGCAATGGCAGCATCAACACCCGCATCGCACAGTTTGCCCTGCAGGCATTGAACATCGACCAATATGGCCTGGACGAGATAGACAACAAAATCTTGCTCACCATCATCGACAAGTTCCGGGGCGGTCCCGTAGGACTAAGCACCATTGCGACCGCCATTGGCGAAGATACGGGTACGGTGGAAGAGGTGTACGAGCCATTCCTCATCATGGAAGGATTCATCAAGCGAACGCCAAGAGGGCGTATGGCCACTCATTTGGCCTACGAACATCTAGGAAGAGATCTTTACAAAGGCAACTTGATGGAACCCGGACTGTTTACTTAACGACAAGGAAGAAAACATGGATAGCAATCCCAAAATCGGCATTTTCGTAGGCAGTTTCGATCCCTACACCATCGGACACGACTCCATCGTGCGTCGCATCTTGCCCCTGTTTGATCGCTTGGTCATCGGTGTGGGTGTAAACATGCAAAAAAAATATAGATACAGCGAGGAAGAACGCGTCAAGGCCATTGGCGATTTGTATGCCGATGAGCCGCGCGTCAGCGTGAAGTCGTATCACGACTTGGCCGTAGATTTCGCCAAACGAGAAGGCGCCAAGTATCTCATCAAAGGTGTTCGGTCAGTGAAAGACTTTGAGTACGAGCGCGAACAAGCCGACATCAATCGGCAAATCGGCGGCATCGACACCATCCTACTCTTTGCCAATCCAGGGATGGCCAGCGTGAGTTCGTCCCTCGTGCGCGAGCTCTTGCACCATGGTGCTGATGCATCCATGTTTCTTCCCCAACGAAAAACAGATCATTCAAAATAGATCTAACAGACACACTCATGCGAGTGGAAACCGAAAAATGGTTTTTATATGATTACCTATAACACAGACGGCGTGAAGATGCCGAAGATTAAAAAGCGCGAAACATCCGCTTGGATCAAGGCCGTAGCAGCCACCTACGGACGCAAGATAGGAGAGGTGGGCTATATGTTCGTTGACGACGAGAAGATTCTGGAAGTGAACAACGAGTACTTGGGACACGACTATTACACCGATGTTATCACATTTGATTACGACGAGGACGACATTCTCAACGGTGATATCGTCATCAGTCTGGACACGGTGCGCACCAACGCAGAACGTTTCAGCAAGCCCTACGAGGAAGAACTCTACCGCGTGATCATCCATGGCATCCTGCATCTCTGCGGTATCAACGACAAAGGACCGGGCGAACGCGAACTCATGGAGGCGGCAGAAGATAAGGCTTTGGCTATGAGAAAGCAGAAAACGACATAAAATGAGCAACCAGGAGGCAGGCTACGGTCTCTCTCTTTGGCTTTTTGTAACGCAGGTTACACATATAAAAGTTTTTTAGTACTTTTGCATCAACCGGTAAATGAACATCATATAACACATCATGATACGCAAATTTGATTTCCTCATTATAGGCGGTGGAGTAGCAGGCATGAGCTTTGCACTGAAAGTTGCCAACAGTGGGAAAGGTAAAGTGGTCTTGGTATGCAAGACTACGCTGGACGAAACCAACACGTCCAAAGCACAGGGAGGCATCGCCTCGGTGACTAATTTGAAGGTAGACAACTTCGAAAAGCACATTGAGGACACGATGATTGCGGGCGACTTCATCTCCGACCGCAAAGCGGTTGAACATGTTGTGCGCAACGCTCCCAAGGCCATTGACGACTTGGTGAAGTGGGGAGTCAACTTCGACAAGACCCCAGAAGGCCAATTCGACTTGCATCGGGAGGGCGGACACAGCGAATTCAGAATATTACACCACAAGGATGATACGGGCTTTGAGATTCAAAGAGGATTGATGAATGCCGTGAGAGCCAACAAGAACATCACCGTGTTGGAAAACCATTTCGCTGTTGAAATCATCACCCAGCACCATTTGGGCATTGAGGTGACGCGCAAAACGCCCGACATCGAGTGCTACGGCGCTTACGTCTTGGATCCCGACACCCATAAGATAGACACCTTCTTGAGCCGCGTCACCTTGATGGCAACAGGCGGAACGGGTGCTGTGTATGCCACCACGTCCAATCCAAACATCGCCACGGGCGATGGCATTGCCATGGTTTATCGGGCCAAGGGAACGGTCAAGGACATGGAGTTCGTGCAGTTTCACCCCACGGTGCTTTACAATCCGGCCGAAACTCACCCCGCCTTTCTCATCACCGAGGCCATGAGAGGTTACGGTGGCGTGCTGCGTTTGCCCAATGGCGAGGAGTTTATGCAGAAGTACGACAAACGATTGTCACTGGCTCCGCGTGACATTGTGGCCCGCGCCATTGACCGAGAGATGAAGCTCCACGGCCTTAACCACGTTTGTTTGGACGTCACTCACAAAGATGCGGAGGAGACCAAAAAGCACTTTCCGCACATCTACGCCAAGTGTCTCACCATAGGTGTCGACATCACCAAGGAGTACATCCCCGTCTGTCCCAGCGCACATTACATGTGCGGAGGCATCAAGGTTGACCTCAATGGCGAGAGTTCCATCCACCGACTCTATGCGGTGGGCGAATGCTCATGCACCGGTTTGCATGGTGGAAACCGCTTGGCCAGCAACTCACTCATCGAGGCTGTGGTTTATGCCAAGTCGGCTGCCGAACATGCCGTGCGCGTTATCGACGACTATCAGTTCAACGATAAGGTGCCAGAATGGAATGATGAAGGTACAATGAGCAACGAAGAGAAGGTGCTCATCGCCCAAGACGAGCGCGAAGTGGGACAAATCATGTCCAACTATGTGGGCATCGTGCGGAGCGACCTGCGTCTACATCGTGCTTGGAAACGCCTCGATCTGCTCTACGAGGAGACCGAAGAGCTGTTCAAACGCGTCAAAGCCACCAGAGATATCTGCGAACTGCGCAACATCATCAACGTGGGTTACCTCATTACACGGCAGGCCATCGAGCGCAAAGAGAGCCGAGGACTGCACTATACGGTAGATTATCCCAAACATGCCTACGACCTCTAATAGGCACTTATACAATACATTATGATTAAACAAGAATGGAAGGAAAAAGGCTTTGTCAACGAGCCTATCCCAGAAGGAACAGACATCAAGGCTGAGATACGCCGGATGTGCAAAGAGAAGAATGCCATCATCATGGCTCACTATTACACAGAGAGCGACGTTCAAGACATCGCCGACTTCGTGGGAGACAGCTTGGCACTGGCGCAAAAGGCTGCCACCACTGATGCTGAGATTATCGTCATGTGCGGCGTTCACTTCATGGGCGAGACCAATAAGATACTCTGTCCCGACAAGAAGGTGCTGGTACCCGACCTCAACGCCTCGTGTTCGCTGGCCGAGAGTTGTCCGGCTGACGAGTTCAAGCAGTTTGTTGAGGCACATCCCGACCACACCGTGATTAGTTATGTCAACACCACTGCTGCCACAAAGGCCGTCACCGACGTGGTGGTAACCAGCAGCAACGCACGCCAAATCGTTGAATCATTCCCCAAAGACACCCCGATTATCTTCGGTCCCGACGAGAATTTGGGCGGATACATCAACAGTCTGACCGGCCGTAACATGCTACTTTGGAAGGGTGCCTGCCATGTGCACGAGAAGTTTTCGGTAGAAAAGATTCTCCAACTCAAGGCCGAACATCCCGGTGCCAAAATCTTAGCACACCCCGAATGCAAAGGACCTGTAGTTAAATTGGCCGACAAGGTGGGCAGCACGGCAGCCTTGTTGAAATACAGCATCACCGATGATGCGAAAGAATTTATCGTGGCTACCGAGAGCGGCATCCTGCATGAGATGCAGAAATCGGCTCCGCAGAAAACATTTATCCCTGCTCCTCCCAACGATAGCACCTGCGCTTGCAACGAGTGCAACTACATGAAGCTCATCAACATGCGCAAGCTATACAACTGTTTGAAGTACGAATGGCCCACCATAGAGGTTCCTGCCGACGTGGCTCAAAAGGCCATTCGCCCCATCAACCGCATGCTGGAGATATCCAAGAAGCTGGGACTCTGACCTTTTCTCACACGACTATATGCCAGTCAACTCATCATTTTTCATCATCACAAAATCAAGAAATCATGCTCTCCGTACAAGAATTGAACGACAAATTGTTTGACCTCGCCTTCAGTGAAGATATTGGTGACGGCGACCACACCACGCTGTGCTGCATCCCTGCCGATGCCATGGGCGAATGTAAGCTACTCATCAAAGAGGAAGGAATATTGGCTGGCGCAGACATTGCCCAAGAGGTGTTCCATCGTTTTGATCCCAACTTGGAGGTCGAGATACACATACCCGATGGTACGCACGTCCACCTGGGCGACATCGTGCTGACGGTTAAAGGGCGCGAGCGTAGCCTCTTGCAGACCGAGCGATTGGTGTTGAACATCCTGCAACGCATGAGCGGCATCGCCACCATGACGCACCGCTACCAGCAAGCCTTGATTGAGGCTGGCACAAAGACACGCGTGCTGGACACAAGAAAAACCACACCGGGCATGCGCATGCTCGAGAAAGAGGCGGTGAAGATAGGCGGGGGCATGAATCATCGTATCGGATTGTTCGACATGATTCTGCTCAAAGACAACCATATCGACTTTTGTGGGGGTGTTCGCAACGCCATCTCGCGCGCCAAGAAGTATTGCAAGGAGCATGGTAAGAACCTGAAGATAGAGTGTGAGGTGCGTAATTTCCAAGAGTTGGAGGAGGCATTGGCCGAGGGATGCGACCGCATCATGTTCGACAACTTCACGCCCGAGCAAACCCGTCAGGCCGTAGAAAAGGTCAACGGACGCTGCGAAACCGAATCGAGTGGCGGCATCACGTTCGACACCATGATTCCATACGCCAAAGCGGGGGTTGACTTTATCTCCTTCGGCGCGCTCACCCACAGCGTGAAGGGACTGGACATGAGTTTGAAAGCCGCGGGTAGTGACAAACTCAAAATCTAACAAAACTGACTTGAAACATCAGCCTCAGTATATTTTGAGCAATTTTTTTGAATCTAAAAACACAGGCGAAAGCCGAGTGCTTTCGCTGCTGTTGAATCAAAGGAAAAAGTTGTTGAAATCAAATGAAAAAG
The DNA here is from genome assembly GCA_900547085.1 of uncultured Prevotella sp. Lineage (GTDB taxonomy): Bacteria > Bacteroidota > Bacteroidia > Bacteroidales > Bacteroidaceae > Prevotella. Next base: position 7,363 of record URFI01000043.1, on the reverse strand, counting down.
CTGCTGAAATCAAAGGTCGCAGCTGGTAGCATCAATGACCATTCCTTTTGATTTCCAATCTTAATCTTTTGACTCACAATTCATTATGCCCGCATTCAAGACTGTGTTGACGTGCGGCTGTGTTGGTTCATTTCTTTCGGACTCACATAACAGCCATTCACCTTCAAAGGCTCCAGATGCAAGGCGATGTGGGTATGCTCACCAAACTGCTCGCGCAACCGTTTTTCAATGCGGGTGGCCTTCTCATGCGCCTCATAGAGCGACATCTCGCCCGGCATTCGCACGTGCATCTCAATGGCTATCTTGTTACCAAGCCGGCGCGTGCGCAGGTTATGGATGTCCGCCACACCCTCCTCCTCGGCCGCCAGTGCCACCATTTGCGCCTCAACGTCTTTGGGCAAACTACTCTCCAACAGTTCATTGGTGGCCTGAACAATCAGTCCGTAGGCCGCTTTCAAGATGAAGAAGCTCACGATGATGGCTGCCAGTGGGTCCAGTACCGCCCACTGCGCACCCAAGAGAATGGCGCCACCGATACCGAAGGCCGTTCCGATGGACGACAGGGCATCCGACCGATGGTGCCAGGCATTGGCCCGCACGGCCTGGGAGCCTACCTCGCGCCCCACCTTTTCGGTGAACCGATAGGCCCACTCCTTCAGTGCGATGCTCACGATGGCCGCAATGAAGGCTATCATCCCCGGCGACCTCAGTTGCTCACCGTTAACGACAGCCCACGTCTTGGTCAGGCCGTTGTAGCAAATCATGGCACCCACGCCCATCAAGGCAATGCCGATGAGGGCAGTGGCCAACGTCTCGTATTTGCCATGCCCATAGTCGTGATTCTCGTCTTGCGGCTTGTTGCCGAGCTTAACGAACAGTAACACCACGATGTCGGTCATGAAGTCGGACAGCGAATGCACGGCATCAGCAATCATGGCAGCCGATCCGCCCAAGATTCCAGCCGTGAACTTCAATGCCAGCAACACAGCATTGATGATGCTGCCAGCAATAGTGACACGGTAAATGGACTGTTCTCGCTGACGGTCGGAATCGGATTTTTCCATCAATGTTTTAAAAATAAAGGGTTGCTCCGGCAAATATAGTGATTTTTAACTACACGCTGTGTACACCTTTAGAATATCTGCAAAATAACATGACGCTCAATCTCATTTTCTAATGTAGGTGGCGGCTCACTCACTTGAAACTCACTTTAAACGATTGACCATCCAAATATTTTTAGGGTAATCCGTTGTTTTTCTGGTTTTTATATTTAATTTTGTGTTCGTATTCACCTTCTGACACACGCAACCGATATGGGCAAGGTGAGATTTCCGGTGCAGGAACATCATCTGTTCACGAAAAGATGAATGTTTACTGCAATCCGCAATTGATAGTTAATCACGGTCACGCGTTTGCCAGCACCACCCTTTGGGAAACAAGACGGACAGATGGCCTCTTCTTATTCATTTAAAACCAATCATCATGAGAAATTATCTACGTTCCCTCCTCGTTGCTCTTTTGGCGGTCACGGGTAGCCTACCTGTGGCAGCACAAGAGGCTTATGCCGTATTAACATCCGACCAGACGCTCACTTTTTATTATGACAATCAGCGCGCCACCCGTCAGGACCATGGTCGCATCTACGACATGCCCAATAGAGAGAAACCCGCTTGGGCAGGTGATTATTTTAATCGCCAGAGAAGTATCAAGCACGTTGTGTTCGACGCCTCCTTTTCCGAGTACCGTCCCATCAGCACCAAATCTTGGTTCGCATATTGTGTCAATTTGCAAGATATCGAGGGCATACGGAACCTGAACACCGAAAAAGTCACCGACATGGCGTATATGTTCCGTAACTGCGAGATATTGACATCGCTTGATGTGAGCAAATTCAATACAGAAAACGTCATCTACATGAGAGGCATGTTCTCTGGCTGCAAGGCATTGAAATCGCTCGACCTGAGCAATTTTAACACCCAAAACGTCACCAACATGAGCGACATGTTCGCTGGCTGCCAGGCATTGACATCGCTCGATGTGAGCAACTTCAATACCAAAAAAGTCACCGACATGGGGGGCATGTTCGCTGGCTGCCAGGCAGTGGTTTCGCTCGATGTGAGCAACTTTAACACTCAGAACGTCACCAACATGAGCTGGATGTTCTTATGCTGCGAGACATTGACATCGCTCGATGTGAGCAACTTCAATACCCAAAACGTCATCTACATGAGAGAAATGTTCTCTGGCTGCAAAGCATTGACATCACTCGATGTGAGCAAATTCAATACCCAAAACGTAACCAGCATGAGCAGCATGTTCTCTGACTGCAAGGCATTGACATCGCTCGACCTGAGCAACTTCAAAACCAAAAACGTCACCTACATGTACTACATGTTCTCTGGCTGCTCGGCATTGACATCGCTCGATGTGAGCAACTTTAACACCAAAAACGTCACCGGCATGAGTTGGATGTTCTATGGCTGCACTTCCCTAACCACTATTTACTGCAACAGTAACTGGAAGGTTGGTCAAAATGTTGACGGTCAACATATGTTTTATGACTGTAGGCAGCTGAAAGGTACCAACACTGCGTTCGACGAAAACAAAACGGGCATTGAGATGGCTAACCCCACCACGGGTTACTTCACAGCCAAGACCACTGGCATTGACCATGTGACGGCTGCCGGCAAGGTGGGTGATGGCAAAATATACGACCTCAGCGGCCGGCAGGTGAACAAGAACTACAAGGGTGTTGTGGTCACGAACGGTCGCAAGATATTGCAACGCTAACCATTGATGGTCAATCATGTGCCATGAACCATGTATCATGGTTCATGGTTCATGCGCAATGTATATTTGACAGTTAACAATCGGTCTGCGCATTAACGGATTATGAGCCGAAGCCAAGTATACGCAGTCAGAGGGTCTGTATCCTCCTCAAAGCCCTTTGAAAAAGCGGTATGTCTAGTGTGCTTTCAATTGCATGGACTTTGAATGCCAAAATCATTTGAATTGGGCACCAAAGTCCATGACTTTTGGCACCAATGTCATAGACGTTGCTTTCCGGGGTGGATGCGCTCGCGCACCCATTGGATGGTTTGCTCAAACTACATGTCAGCAAACTTGGCAAGATGTTCTACACCCTTTTCGTGAAAAAAAGTGACAAAAGCCAGTAGAGTGGGGCGGGAGTGTCGAGCTATACACTTAGGATAGTTCGGATAATTCAAGCCATCTCATGCTTTTTTCATCCAGTTCTTCTTTTAAGGTGGGTAGCAGCATGCTCTTGGCCGTGAGGTCTTCAACGGTCAACTTCCCGCTGCATATCTCTTCTTCTAAGTCCTTTATCTGTTGCTCCAGCTTTGTAATGTCCTCATCCAAAGCTTCAAACTCTCGTTTTTCTTTATAAGAGAGCTTTTTCTTTTCATTGCTTCTGTAATCTTTGACAGCGGACTTCTCCTTCTTTTCCTCAGGTTTCTGTTCAATGGGTTTCAGGCTGTTCCACTCTCTGAATTGCGTGTAATTGCCAGGGAAGTCTTGAATTTCGCCCTCACCCTTGAACACTAAGATGTGGTCAACTACCTTGTCCATGAAATACCTGTCGTGACTGATGACAATCACACACCCGGGAAAGTCTTGCAAATAGTTTTCCAGCACCTGCAGTGTTTGAATGTCCAAATCGTTCGTAGGCTCATCAAGCACCAGGAAATTGGGGTTTTTCATCAACACCGTGCAAAGGTATAGCTTACGCAATTCGCCGCCACTGAGTTTGTAAACAAAGTTGTGTTGCTGCTCGGGCGTGAACAAGAAGTGTTGCAGCAGCTGCGAGGCCGTCATGCTTTTGCCGCCACCCAGATTGATGTTCTCAGCAACGTCACTGACCACATCAATCACTTTTTGCTGGTCGTCAAACTGTAATCCTTCTTGCGAGAAGTAGCCAAACCGAACGGTTTCACCGATGTCGAACTTCCCACTGTCGGGTTCAACGAGTCCCATTAACAACTTGATGAACGTTGATTTCCCGGTTCCGTTGTTGCCGATGATGCCTAACTTCTCAAATCTGGCAAAGTTGTAATAAAAGTCTTTCAGTATCACTTTGTCGCCCCAAGCCTTCGATACATATTGACACTCGAAAATCTTGGAACCGATATACACGTTGCTCGATTTCAGTCTGATTTGTCTTTCCTCAACCTTTTGTTTGGCTACCTGTTGCAGTTCGTAGAAAGCCTCCTCACGATAGCGCGCCTTGTGTCCGCGAGCCTGTGGCATGCGTCGCATCCATTCCAGTTCGGTGCGATACAAGTTGTTGGCCCGCGCCACCTCCGCCCGTTTGTTTTCGATGCGTTCTTGGCGCTTTTCCAGATAATAACTGTAATTACCGCGGTATGCGTAGATGCTTCGGTCGTCTAATTCAAGAATCGAATTGCACACGCGATCCAAGAAAAAGCGGTCGTGCGTCACCATCAACAGCGTCTTGTTGCCCCGCGACAGGTAGCTTTCTAACCACTCTACCATTTCCAAGTCCAAATGGTTGGTCGGCTCATCGAGGATGAACAGTTCGGGTTCGGTAATCAGAACGTTCGCCAAGGCCACCCGTTTTTGCTGTCCACCACTCAGTTGTCCCATGGGTTGGTCAAGATCATCAATGTGCAACATCGTTAGTATTTGCTTGGCCTTTAACACTTTCTGCGGATCGCCTTGATGATTAAAGCAAGCGTCTAACACCGATTCGTTTTCATCAAACTGGGTCTTCTGTTCAAGATAGCCAATCTTGAGATCTTTCTTCATGATAATCTCGCCACCGTCCTTGCCTTCCTTACCGGTAAGAACCGACAGCAGGGTAGACTTGCCGGTGCCATTCTGGGCGATGAGACCGATGCGCTGACCTTCGGCAACGGAGAAGGAGATGTTGTTGAACAAAACAAGGTCGCCGAAAGATTTCGTTAGATTCTGAACGTCTAAATAAGGTATTGGTCCAGCCATGTTTACAGAAGTGATTGGTTTATTTCATCGATATAAGCCAACAACTCTTCGCGGCCCGTTCGTTTTTCCGAGCTCGTAATAAAATAAGGTGGCAGTTCTTCCCATGCATCTCTTAATTGTTCCATCCACTGAGCTGCATTGGCTTTCGCCTTCACCGGCCCCAGTTTGTCGGCTTTGGTGAACACAATGGTGAAGGGTATCTCGTTTTCTCCTAACCAATCGATGAACGCACGGTCTATCTTTTGTTGCTCGTGACGCACGTCAATCAGCACGAACAAGTTGACCAACTGATCTCGTTGCAGAATGTAGGTGTTAATCATTTTCTCAATATCCGCCTGCACTTTCTTGGATCTCTTGGCAAATCCGTAGCCAGGCAGGTCAACCAAGTACCACTCATCGTTGATCAAGAAGTGATTGATGAGAAGGGTTTTGCCCGGTGTGGATGATGTCTTGGACAGTCCCTTATGGTTGCAGAGCATGTTGATAAGACTGGATTTCCCTACATTCGAGCGTCCGATGAATGCATATTCTATCCGATTGTCTTTGGGACATTTGTCTAAGGTTGGCGATGATATGAGGAATTCGGCCTTCTTAATTTCCATATTCTTACGTTCTTTCTGCAAAGATAATCATTATTAGGCAAATATGCGGCGGCCATCAGATAATTCTTCGGGGAGGCTCGTTCTGTCAAATATATTTGGCAGTTCAGCCAACAACCACTATCTTTGCAGAAGATAGGCTTCGCCTCAACAAAGAAAGTAAACTTTCTCTGTCTTCGGCTTGCACTATCTTTGCAAAAGATGAAAACAAATATGAATAAATTTTTAATCAAGATAAGACTGTTGCTCTTATTCGTGGTATGTAGTAACTTGTTGGCAAGTAAGGCCGATAATCTGAAGAAACGTGAGTTTCGAGGGGCATGGATACAGTGTGTAAATGGTCAGTTCGAAGGAATGGGAACGGCCAACATGCAGCGCACGTTGCGTTATCAATTAGATGAATTGCAGAAGGATGGTGTCAATGCCATCATCTTCCAAGTCAGGGCAGAGTGCGATGCGCTCTATCAAAGTAGTTATGAACCATGGAGTCGTTTCTTGACAGGCGTGCAAGGACAAGCGCCCTATCCTTTTTGGGACCCTCTGCAATGGATGATAGAGCAGTGTCACCAGCGCGGAATGGAACTGCATGCATGGATTAATCCTTACCGTGCCAAGACCAAGAGTACTTCCGCTTTGGCCGGCAATCATATTGCCATCAAGCAACCTGGCAAGGTATTTTCGTATGCCGGACAGTTTATTCTCAACCCGGGCGACCCCGCCAACAGGGAATATATTTATAAGGTGGTAGACGACATTGTGCGTCGCTATGATGTGGATGGTTTGCACATCGACGATTATTTCTATCCTTATCCAGCTCCTGGTGAAGTCATTCCCGACGGTCGCGAATTCCAACTCTATAATAATGGATTGAAGAACGTCAATGACTGGCGTCGCTACAACGTCAACTTGTTCATCAAAGAGTTGGGTGAAAAGATACACCAGCGCAAGCCTTGGGTGAAATTTGGCGTTTCGCCTTTTGGTATATACCGCAACAAGAAGAATGATCCAACACTTGGCAGCAACACCCGAGGACTACAGAATTATGACGATCTTTATGCCGATGTCTTGTTGTGGGTGAACAAGGGTTGGGTAGATTATTGCGTTCCGCAGTTATATTGGCAAATCGGTCACCCAACGGCCGATTATGACACGCTCATCAGGTGGTGGAACCGTTATGCCGGTAACCGACCTTTATACATTGGCGAGAGTGTGGATCGTACAGCGAAGTACGCTGACCTACAAAACCCGAATAGCAATCAACTACCGGCAAAATTCCGCCTGCATGATCAGATGTCGAATGTGAAGGGAACTGTTTTGTGGTATGCCAAGGCTGTGGTGGATAATGTAGGTAACTACGGAACGGCTCTTCGCAACTATTATTGGAAGTACCCGGCCTTGCAACCCGAGATGCCGTTTATTGATGGCAAGCGCCCAAAGAAACCTCGAAAGCTAAAACCCGTATGGACAAGCGATGGCTACATCCTGTTTTGGACAGAACCTCGTGGTAAAGATTGGGATGACGTAGCAACAAAGTATGTGGTTTACCGTTTCAACAATGGTGAGCGTGTCAACTTGGACAATCCTTCCAAGATTGTCGCCATCACTTCGGAAACGATGTATAAACTACCTTATGTCGATGGCAAAACCAAATATCGATATGTGGTTACTGCGCTTGACAGAATGAATAACGAGAGCAAAGCTAAGAAAAAGAGCATCAAGCTGTAATACATTTTCCGCGTTAGAGCTTCTAAAAAGAATGGTGAAATGAGAGTGGTAGGGGCGTG
>URFI01000042.1 GCA_900547085.1 uncultured Prevotella sp. | reverse complement strand
AATTGACATACGGTCCATTCTAATTAATGCATTTGATCTATTTTTTGTGTTCAATGAAAGCGTGGTGCAAAGCTACGATATAACTGTTGAATAAACACATGGCTTCATCTTAACAATTCCAGTTGGGGCACATGCAAGTTATACTAGATGCTCTGAGCATATTAAATGGTTAAAAAATTTTGGGCATTGCCAAATTATTATTACATTTGCACACTCAAATAGGAAGATTGGCAGAGTGACCGAATGCGCTGGACTCGAAATCCGGTATACCCTTTTTGGGTATCGGGGGTTTGAATCCCTCATCTTCCGCTAACAAAAGAGACTTCAAACTCATTGATTTTGAATATCAAAGTCAATGAGTTTGAGCTTTTAAAGCATTGTCTTTGGGCAGTTAAAGCATTGACTTCAAGCATTCATCTATTTGGTTATGCTTTTGACACTCAAAAAAAGGAACAAAAAAAGTTCGAGATAACATCATCGTGTCATCTCGAACTATTTTGTTCAATTACATAAAATGTCTAGTTATTAATAGTACCGCCAACAATATCCAGCAACTCGTTTGTAATGGCTTGTTGTCTACCCTTGTTATACTGTAAATTGAGTGAACGAAGCAAGTCATCTGCATTGTCGGTAGCTGTTTGCATAGCGACCATTCGAGCGGCATGTTCACTTGCGTTGCTATCTAGCAATGCCGTATAGAACATGAGGTGTAATTGATTGGGTATCAAAGTGCCCAACACAGTCTTAATATCAGGCTCAACAATGAAGTCATCGTTCAATGGCTTTACATCTATCTCCTTCCTTTCTACTTTTAGATTCTTTCTTCTCAAGTATTCCTGTGCCCTTGCCGTTGTGTAAGAAGATTTCAGGTCACGATCATTTCCCCATCCAATCTCCGTTGACAAGTCAATGGGCAAGAAGGTTTTACGAGTCAGAATCTGAGAACCCACACTCTTAAAGTGATGATAAATCATCTCAACCTTGTCATACTCACCGTCTAGAAACTTATGTGCAATTTCATGAGCAATCTTTTGGCACGCCTGCGCATTAGGCTTATCGGCCAATTCAATGAAATTTCCAGCAGAAGGATATCCCATCTTTGCAACACGCTCAGCGACTTTTCGGCCAATAGGATAAATAATGATGTTATCCTTGTCAATTCCTTGACGACGGTACTCTTTTATAGCCTGTTGCATCATTTTCAACACATTTACATTGAAACTACCGCAAAGGCTGCTGTTTGAAGCAAAAACCACCAGTGCCACTCTCTTCAAGTTTGGACGTTTAGCGTCAAATGGCGTGTCAGTATCTGGCATGGAAATAGAATATGTTCCAACATATTTTCGTATGGGAGCATATTCTCTACTCTAACCTGTGCATGATGAAGTTTGCTGGATGCAACCATCTTCATCGCACTGGTGATTTTTCGAGTATTCTTGACACTGGCAATACGTGTCTTTATCTCTTTGAGTGACGGCATAGGCTATGAAACTTTATAAGAAGCTGTCACTTCGCTCATGGTCTGCTCGATGGTCTGGATGGCTTCGTCTGTTAATTGGCCTGACTCAAGAACCTTCAGTACATCAGCATGTTTGGTGCGCATGGCTTCCAAAAAATCTTGGCATGTTCGAACTTCATCAATTGGCACATCATGCAGCAAGCCATGTACGCCACAATAAAGAATGGCAACTTGCTCGCCCACAGGAACAGGACTGTATTGTGGCTGAATCAACAACTGATTGTTCTTTCTGCCTCGGTCTAGTGTCATCGCTGTAACGGAATCCATATCACTGGAGAACTTGGAGAAAGCTTCTAGCTCTCGATACTGGGCTTGATCAATTTTCAAAGTTCCGGCAACTTTTTTCATACTCTTGATCTGAGCACTACCACCAACACGTGACACAGAGATACCTACGTTGACGGCAGGTCGGAAACCTTGGTTGAAAAGATTGGTCTCAAGGTAAATCTGGCCGTCTGTAATAGAGATTACATTGGTGGGAATATAGGCTGACACATCGCCTGCCTGGGTTTCAATAATTGGCAAGGCTGTCAATGAACCACCACCTTTGACATGACCCTTCAGGCACTCGGGCAAGTCGTTCATCTGTTCGGCTACCTCTTGCTGGTCATTGATACGAGCAGCCCGTTCCAACAATCTAGAGTGTAGATAAAATACATCGCCAGGATAAGCTTCGCGTCCAGAAGGACGGCGGAGAATCAGTGAAATCTCGCGGTAAGCTACGGCTTGTTTAGACAAATCATCGTATACAACCAGAGCTGACTCTCCTCGATCGCGGAAATACTCACCGATGGCAGCGCCTGCAAACGGCGCATAGTATTGCATGGCAGCTGGGTCAGCGGCTGTAGCAGAAACGATGATGGAATAAGGTAAAGCGCCACGTTCTTTTAATGTCTGAACAAGGTTTGCAACAGTGGATGCTTTTTGGCCGATTGCCACGTAAATACAGTAAACGGGTTTACCGGCATCATAAAAGCTCTTCTGGTTGATAATGGTGTCAACCGCAATGGCTGTTTTACCTGTTTGGCGGTCACCAATAATCAACTCACGCTGTCCTCTACCAATTGGAATCATCGAGTCAACAGATTTCAATCCTGTCTGCAGCGGTTCTTTCACGGGTTGTCTGTAAATCACTCCCGGAGCTTTACGATCCAGCGGCATTTCAAACGATTCTGTCAAATCGAGCTCGCCCAATCCGTCAATAGCCTCACCAAGAGGGTTGATGACACGTCCAAGCATGTTGTCATTCACGCGGATGGATGCGATGCGATGGGTACGTTTCACAACCATTCCCTCCTTGATGGCGGATGATGATCCCAAAAGAATACAACCAACGTTATCTTCCTCCAAGTTCATCACAATGGCCATTACGCCATTCTCAAACTCGAGCAACTCGTTAGCTTCGGCATTCTGCAAACCGTACACGCGAGCCACACCATCCCCCACGTTAAGTACGGTACCAGTTTCTTCAAACTGATTGTCCGAGCTGACACCTCTTAGTTGTTGAAGTAGTACGTCTGACACTTCGCTTGGTTTTATTTTGTCTGACATTTTATTTTTTCTTTTTAATTTATTTCTTAAGCTCTTTCAGGATATTGTTCAGTTTTGTTTGAACGCTGGCATCCATACGGTAAGAATCATATTCAAGGATAAAGCCTCCAATGATGTCTGGGTTGACTTCTGTTTGGAACTCAACCGTAGCCTGAGACTTGTTTTGAACCATCTGTTTCATTTTCTGCTCCACCTCAGGCGTGACTGTTGTTGCAGTAATCAATCGGCCACTGATGATGTTTTTCTGTTTTCGATAAAGCGTAATATAGGATGTGGCCATCATCTGGATGACATTCTCTCTACCTTCGTGTAGTACCAACTGGATAAATTTCTCTGTCAATTCAGAGATATTCATCCCACAAGCAGCTTGCAAAAGTGCTTGCTTTTTGTCCTTATCAAGCATCGGATTGTCTATTGTAGAACGCAGTTCAGGTACACGATTATATTGATCAGCAAGAGTTATCATCTCCTGATAAACCTTGTCTTCCAGGTTCAGCTCCATCGCACATTTTAAAAGCGCCCTTGCATATCTGACTGATATTACACCTATAGCCATATCCTTTTACTCATTATTTTTACCAACAGAAATGTCATTCAGCAGTTTGTTGATTAATTCCATTTGACTCTCATTCGAAGAAAGTTTCTCGCGAACAATCTTTTCTGCTACCTGAACGGAAATCTCAGCTACCTGTGTGCGAATGTCGCGAATGGCATTTTGCTTTTCTACTTCTATTTCAGCTTTTGCCTCATTGAGCAATCTAGAACCTTCATTTGTAGCTTTCTCCTGAGCTTTCACAACAATCGCATCGCGAGTATCCGCTGCATCCTTCAATATTTGTGCCTGCTTTTCTCTCGCATTTTGGAGCATGGTTTCCCCTTCTTTCTGTATGTTTGCTAGCCTTTCATTGGCCTCATGAGCCTTTCTCAAGCTGTCGTCAATGAATTCCTTTCGGCTATTCACCATATTGACAATTGATGGAAAGCCCCATTTCCATAAGATGGCCAATACAATGATAAAGACGATGGCCATCCAGAAAAACAATCCAAAATCAGGAGTTATTAATGACATAAGCTATTATTAATTTCTTGTTAATCAGTTGAATGTGTATTTTCTACATCGACAGATGGCAAGACAAATACCATCTGCTATTTCAACCTCTATACAAACAATGAAAGCAGAGCAATGATAATCGACAGGAATGCTGCACCTTCAATCAACGCGGCCGCAATAATCATGGAAGAACGCAAGTCACCAATCTTCTCTGGCTGACGTGCCATGGCATCCATAGCATTACCACCAATACGTCCGATACCGATACCTGCGCCAATTACAGATATACCACCGCCAATTGCGGCACCTACTTTTGCAACAGCATCTGCTGCTAATAATAATGATAACATAGTCGTTTTAATTTTAAGTTATTATTTTAATATATTTCAATTTCTATTCTACAGATGCCTTGTGTTCCTTAACATGGGCGAGTGAGATAAAGACTGCGCTCAACATGGTAAACACTAATGCTTGGATATAGCATACCAACAGTTCGAGCAACATCATGAAGATGCTCATCAGGACGCTGACGACAGTCATCAAAGTACCTGATACTGGGTTGATTGCAAACATGATAAAGATGATGCATGCAAACGATATGGCAATGGCATGGCCAGCCATCATGTTGGCAAACAATCGAATCATCAAGGCCAGAGGCTTTGTGAGAATTCCAAAGAACTCGATAAAAGGCATCAAAGGAATCGGTGCCTTCATCCACAAAGGGACGTCCGGCCAGAAGATATCCTTCCAATATGCCTTCGTTCCTGTTAAGTTCGTTACCAAGAAAGTGCATAGAGCCAAGAAGAAAGTACAGGTGATGTTCCCCGTAAGGTTACCTCCTCCTGGTGGAAAAGGTATGACACCCATGAAGTTAGAGATGAGGATGAAGAAAAAACAAGTCAACAGATATGGAGCATACTTATCAGCTTCTTCACCCAGTGTCGGTTTAATCACATCATCATAAACTGACATGACAAACATGTGCACCATCCCCGTGAATCCTCCAGGAGCAGGGTCACTCGGCTTATGATTGCGACACCATCTAGAAGGAATGAGAATACACAGAAGTAAGATAATGGCATTGATAAACAGAATGACGACGGTTTTGGTGATAGATATGTCAAAAGGCCGAACCTCTTCTCCATTCACCATCTCGCAAATCTTATTCTCGTGTACTTCGTTATTTGCAATATACAAGCCATAAGGACCTGGCCTGTTTCCTTGTTCATTGGGTTCATGGGCAAATTCATTACTGCAAAATACATGCCATCCCGTCGAACTTTTGACGATAACCGGCAGATGCAACACGATTGGCTTGCCCATAAAGTCAGTTATGTGCCACTCGTAGGAGTCTTTAATATGGCCCATCAAAATCTCCTCCAAGTCAATATTTTCCTTTTCCTGGTCAGCAGCCATCGCTGGAGAAAGAACCAGAAACAGGGTCAATAGACAGAAAATATGTTTGATATATTTCATTTCTTAATGCTTATTTGATTCTTCTTCTCTACTCGGGAAAAATATGTTGCGTCATAAATAATCATCGCTAAATAGTAAATCGAGAACATAGCAGCGAATGCAATGACTTGTGTTCTTGTTCGAACGATGAGGAAATACGCCAGGACAACCAGTATTCCAACAAAAAACTTCACGGCCATGGCTGTCAAGTAGAAGCCTGTTAGCTTCGTTGGAGATGTCTTAGCTGTTTTCTTCCACAAAGCAGCGTAGACCCAGGTTGAGGTTAAAAAATATAGCACACAAACCACCAGTCCTGTCAGCATGGCTGTGTTGGAAGTGATTTGAATCGCCAATAAGAAGACTAGCATGAATCCTGCAATGATCCATAAACCAACTTTCTTATATTGTTTAACCACAGAATCGATCATAAACTTGCCGTCTATTATACTTCCACACAAAGTGAAACGTTGTTCTGCCTAACCTCAACGAAGCCACCCAGAATATCAATTTTCTGCTTTTGCTGATGTGTTTTATATTCCACCACACCTTCTTCCAGAGAAGAAATAATGGGAGCATGGTCTGTCAGGATCTCAAAGCTTCCTAATGTTCCAGGCACCAGTACGCTTTCAACCTCGCCATCAAACACCACCTTTTCAGGAGAAACAATTCTTAGATGCAACATATTTCTCTTTCTGCTTTGTGATTATCCCTGTGCTGCCGCAAGCAGTTTCTTACCTTTCTCAATGGCATCCTCTATGGTACCCACGTTCAGGAATGCCTGCTCAGGCAGGTCATCAACCTCACCGTCAAGAATCATATTGAATCCTTTGATGGTGTCTTCAATGGAAACCATCACACCTTTCACCCCAGTAAACTGTTCAGCCACCGTAAATGGCTGCGACAAGAAGCGCTGTACACGACGTGCACGGTTCACAATTTGTTTATCTTCATCAGACAACTCGTCCATTCCCAGAATGGCAATGATGTCTTGTAATTCCTGATAGCGTTGCAAAATTTGTTTTACTCTTTGCGCACACTCATAATGTTCTTTGCCAACAATCAATGGATCGAGGATACGCGAGGTAGATCCTAAGGGGTCTACAGCCGGATAAATACCCAGCTCTGTAATCTTACGGCTCAACTCGGTCGTAGCATCCAAGTGTGTGAATGTCGTAGCAGGAGCTGGGTCTGTCAAGTCATCTGCCGGCACATAAACAGCCTGAACGGATGTGATAGATCCCCTCTTGGTTGATGTGATGCGCTCTTGCATCACGCCCATTTCAGATGCCAGGGTAGGTTGATAACCCACAGCCGATGGCATACGACCCAGCAAAGCAGATACTTCAGAACCTGCCTGCGTGAATCGGAAGATGTTGTCAACAAAGAACATGATATCTGCATGTTCACCCTGACCAGCAACGCCCTTGTCACGAAACTGCTCGGCAACGGTCAAACCCGACAAAGCAACTGATGCACGGGCCCCAGGTGGCTCGTTCATTTGTCCATACACGAGTGTAGCCTGTGATTGTTTCAATGCCTCTGGATCAACCAATGACAAATCCCATTTGCCTTCATCCATGGCTTTGCGGAATTTCTCACCATATTTAATTACGCCCGATTCTATCATGTCTCGAATCAAGTCGTTGCCTTCACGCGTACGTTCTCCTACGCCAGCGAAGACCGAATAGCCGTTGTGACCTTTGGCGATGTTGTTGATTAGTTCCATAATCAACACCGTCTTTCCTACGCCAGCACCACCGAACAATCCGATTTTTCCACCTTTCATATAAGGTTCCAGCAAGTCAATCACCTTGATGCCAGTTGCCAGCATTTCTTTGTGCGTGGACAAGTCCTCAAACTTTGGAGGTTCTCTATGGATAGGATATGGATCATCCTTGGTCAACGCTTCCATTCCGTCAATCGCCTGGCCTACTACATTCATCATTCTGCCCTTGATTTGTTCTCCAGAGGGCATGGTGATGGGGCTTCCCGTAGGGATTACTTCCATTCCACGTTGCAATCCATCGGTATTATCCATGGCTACACAACGAACCGTGTCTTCACCAATGTGTTGCTGAGTTTCGATTATCAGCTCCGTTCCATCTTGGCGTTTGATGCTTAGAGCATCATAGATTTTTGGGAGCACTTGATCTGAATCTTGCCCTTTGGTGTCAAAATAAACATCGATGACTGGCCCAATAATCTGAGAAATACGTCCGGTTATCTGTGACATGATTTTATATTTTATATCAATATTTTTCTAAATTAATCTTAAACTTAAGTCCTGCAAAGATACGAAAATACTTTGTATAGCTCGTTCGCTTTGCCAGATATTAACAAAACCAATTGCTTTATTAACATATATTACCTT
This sequence comes from uncultured Prevotella sp., assembly GCA_900547085.1. Lineage (GTDB taxonomy): Bacteria > Bacteroidota > Bacteroidia > Bacteroidales > Bacteroidaceae > Prevotella. Next base: position 5,016 of record URFI01000042.1, on the reverse strand, counting down.
TGAAAACTTTCACTAAATGCTCAGTTCATCAAGCACCTTGATGAGTTTTCGGTCAAAGGGTTTATCACTCCTAATGGCTTCTACCAGCGGGATATAATCTATCTCGTTGTTTTTTATACCTATCATGATGTTGCGTTGTCCTTGCATGATAGCCTCAACAGCCGACACGCCTGTTCTACTTGCCAAGATTCTGTCATGCGCGGAGGGGCGGCCTCCTCGTTGAAGATGCCCTAAAATGGTGACGCGGACATCATATCCGGGAAACTCTTTCTTTACACGATCAGCGTAATACAACGCACCACACTTAGGACTTTCGCTCACGATGACGATGCACGAGCGTTTAGATTTACGTATACCCCGCTCCATGAAGTGTCCCAATTGGTCCACGTCTGTTCTATCTTCGGGTATGATGGCAGCTTCTGCACCCGATGCGATGGCACTATTTTGCGCCAAAAAACCGGCATCACGCCCCATCACCTCTACAAAGAAGATGCGCTCGTGGCTTTGCGCCGTGTCCCTAATTCGGTCTACGCATTCGACAATCGTATTCAGGGTTGTGTCATATCAGATGGTGGAATCCGTACCATACAAGTCGTTGTCAATCGTACCGGGCAGGCCAATACAACGTACGTCGTATTCCTTGCCGAACTCCATGGCACCCCTCAGCGAACCATTTCCACCAATCACAATCAGTGCGCCTATTTGATGTTTTTGCACATTTTCATAAGCTTTTTTGCGTCCTTCAGGTGTCATAAACTCTAAAGATCGTGCTGTTTTCAAGATTGTGCCACCCGACATGATGATACCACTCACGTTTTCGGTCGTAAAATCTTTGATTTCATCGTTGATCAGGCCATCAAATCCCTTGTAGATACCTTTAATCTTAAAGCCATTACAGATACCCGCGCGCGTTACCGCACGGATGGCTGCATTCATTCCCGGAGCATCTCCACCAGAGGTCAAAACTCCTATTGTTGTTATATTATTCATACTTCAAAAAAAATATTTCATACAAAGATATATAGAACCAGATAGCCTAACATGGTTCCCACCAATGCTTTCCATCCAATATTGCGCAAATACCAGCCCACACGGATGCGTTCAGCCTTGATTAAGGCTAACCCACTCATCGAGCCAATGGCCAAGATGTTACCAGCAACGGCTGATGTGTATCCCACTATTTTCCAATATTCTCCATCTTGTGCAAATGCTGACAGGGAAGCTGTGGTGTGAACATCTTGCACTGCATGAAACGACAGCATACCCATACCTGTGGCAAAGTTGTCTAAGATAGTGCTCACCAATGCGCTCACTGCACCCAACATCCACACATTCTGCACTCCCTGGTCTAACAAAAGTGTAAACCGCTGCAAGAATCCTGTTTCCTGTAAAACACCGACAGCCAGCATGATGCCCATCACAAAGAGCATCATTTGCAGCACTCCGTATTGCAGCACGCGTGGTGTGCGGCGCTGTATCATCTGTTCTTCATTCATCAGTCGATGGTTGAACAATTCGTTGACAATCCAAAGAACGGATAGTACACAAAGCGCTCCGAGGAATGGACTCAACCGGGTGATATTACTAAACGACGGGATGAACCACAACCCACCAATGCCAATGAACAGCATCAACAAGCGTTGCCGCACGTTGAGATTGGTATCATCGCCACGATAGGGCATCACAATCCACTCGGTCTGCATCCGCTCGGGCAACATGCGCCCCACCCAATAAGTTGGCAGGGCCCATGCAATGAGGCATGGGACGAGTAGCGACAGCGAATAGTTGGTTGGCGTAACGGCTCCCTGATTCCACAGTACCAGTCCCATGGGGTCGCCGATAACCGTCAACGCTCCCCCACAATTGGCAGCCAAGACGATGGCCGAACCATAAATCATGCGGTATCGCCTGCTTGGAATAATCTTGTGCATGATGGTGAGCATCATGACCGTAGTAGTGAGGTTGTCGAGATTGGCCGAGATGATAAACGTCACAATGGCCAGCCGCCATAATATATTCTTGCTACTGCGCGTCTTCAACAGTTGGCTGATAAAATCGAAACAGCCATTATTGTTCAAAATCTCCACAATGGTCATCGTAGCCAATAAGAAAAGAACTATCTCGGAGGCATGACCCACATGCTTAAGAAACACGTGACGGGCAATAAACTCTTTGACGAGTATTCCTGTAGATTCTGCTCCGTCCAAGAAGCTAACATAGTCGGTAGCGTGTCGGCTCATCACAAAATCAGTACCATAACCGACATACAAAACCCATCCTACTGTTCCTGCAAATATGGCAACAGCAGCTTTGTTGATGTTCGTCTTGCTTTCTGTGGCTATCAAGAGAAGGCAGACTGCTAAAATACTGACAATGATGGGTGTCATGATAAAGTAACTTAATCACCGCAAAGTTACTAAATATAATATGAATTAAACAAAACTATTGTGTGATTTTTCCATTAAAACCTCAAAACGGCCTTGTACTTCGATTTTGAATCTTCACATGAAACATGTTTGGCAAACCCATTGACTTTAATGGGCAAACCCATTGACTTTAACGGGCAAACCCATTGACTTTAACGGGCAAACTCATTGACTTTGGACTGCAAAACCAATTCTTTTAGATGAGCTTTATGACCTACTGTTTATCAACTACTTACAGATACCTGTATTCATTAAAAAAGGCACAGGACGTAAACCCTGTGCCTTTGATTATTTTCCAATAAGATTTTCGCTTTGCTTGTAAACGATCTTAATCTTCCTCCGGTGTGATGAGCTTATAGCCCTTGCCGTGGATGTTGATGATTTCAATCTGGTCGTCATCCTTCAAGTGCTTGCGCAACTTGGTGATGTAAACGTCCATGGAACGGGCGTTGAAATAGTTGTCGTCTATCCAGATAGTCTTCAAAGCAAAGTCGCGCTGCAGTATTTCGTTCGCATGAGAGCAGAGCAAAGACAGCAACTCGTTCTCCTTAGTAGTCAACTTGGTTTGTTTGTCACCGATGGTGAGCAGCTGCTTCTGCGTATCGAACACAAACTTGCCGATTTTGTAAACTGTGGCTTCCTTGTTTTTCTTACCTCGTACACGGCGCAAGATGGCCTCAACACGCAACACAAGTTCCTCCATAGAGAATGGTTTGGTGATGTAATCATCGGCACCTATCTTGAATCCCTCGAGGATATCTTCCTTCAAAACTTTTGCTGTGAGGAAGATAATAGGCATGTCTGCATTAGCCTGGCGTATTTCCTGGGCCAGCGTGAACCCGTCTTTCTTAGGCATCATCACGTCCAGGACGCAGATGTCAAACTTGTCTTTCAAGAACTCTCTATAGCCAACCTCACCGTCTGGGCATAATGTTGCGGTATAACCCTTAGCCTGTAAATACTCGCGAAGCAGCATTCCTAAATTCTCATCATCTTCACACAATAGAATTTTTATTTTCTCTTCCATAGTCTTGTATTTATTAATGAATAATTATTAATCTTTAATGACGGGGAGTTTGATTGTAAACTTGGTCCCCTTTCTGTATTCACTGTCAACGGCTATCTCACCATCGTGCAGTTCCACAATTTGCTTGACATAAGCCAATCCCAGCCCAAATCCTTTCACATCGTGCACATTCCCAGTATGGACGCGGTAGAACTTCTCGAAAACTTTCTTCAAATTTTCTTTCTTGATGCCCAGTCCCGTGTCGCGAATTGACAGATACAAATGCTGATCATCGTTCCAAGTAGACATGTAGATGTCCAGCGGCTGATCGGGCTTTCCGTACTTCACGGCATTGTCCATCAGGTTGAAGATGGCGTTTTGGAAGTGTACTTCATCAACGTAAATGGTAGAGTCAACGGCACCTATGTCCGTATATATCCTTCCTCCGGTATGTTCAACACGCAATGAGAACGAATGCGCAATGCTCTCAACCATCTCATTGAGGTCCAATTCCTTCTTCTTGAACACGGTTTTCTTACGATCGAACATGGACATCTGCAACACCTTCTCAACCAAAAACCGCAGACGCTTGGTCTCTTCTTGTATCACCCCACCAAGATGGGTCATCATAGGTTCGCTCTTGGTCAGACTCTTGTCATTCAACATCTGCGCAGCCAACGAGATACTGGCGATTGGTGTCTTCAATTCATGGGTCATGTTGTTGATGAAGTCGTTCTTAATCTCGGTATACCGTTTCTGTCTGAACACCACCACGATGGTGAAAATGAACGTGATCAGCAAGATGAAGGTGAAGACGATAGCTGGCGTCATGAACCTTACTGAAGAGAAGATGTAGCTGTTCATGTCGGGAAAATGTACCTTCACAACGCCCATTTTTGATGCGGGGTCGTTGCGGAACAGCACCTGCGAATAGGTATACTCCTCTCCTTTCTCAGAATAATCAGAGCATCTGTACACCTCGCGCCCATCCTGTGTTGTCACACGGAAATGATATGGGATGTTGATACCATTGTTCATCAGTTCCGACTTAAGGTCTTGATCCAGCAATTTGAAGTTGATTCGCTCTTTCAGCGGCTTGTCTGAAGCTGAATACAAGATGGAGTAAACCACCTCGTCGAGCAACGCTTTCTGGTAGATGTACCGATTTTTGACAATCTCTTGCAACGACTTTGAAGCTTCTGACAGAGAGTTTTTATCGTTTTGCAGAATCATTCCCTTGGGCATCTGTGAGGGTTTCACTGTGATGGTCTTCAGCTCAAAGGCCGAATACATGGTTCCATCCTTGCCCGTCACCGAGAACTGGTGAGACTCTTGCAATGTACCATCGGGCTTTCCTGAACGAGTTCCAATCGAGTCTTGTATATAAGCTCTCCGTTCTGTCTCGTTCACATCCTTCTGTAGGTAGCGCCACGTCTCGTTATATTCCAAGTTGCGTGATGCCTGATTCAAGGCTCTGTTGACCGATTCGTCAAACTGTTCCTTCTTCATGTCGGCCATTTCCTGAAAGTATTTCAACTGCAGGAAAAGCAACACCAGGAACGAAAGCCCCATGATTGTTGAGAT
>URFI01000041.1 GCA_900547085.1 uncultured Prevotella sp. | reverse complement strand
GAGCCGTTACCATACAACAAGGCATCGCATATATAGGCAGCAGTGACCACATTTTCCGTGCCATTGACATCCAGAGCGGAAAAGTAGTGTGGACCTATAACAAGGTAAAAGGATATGTAGAAACAAAGCCTTTGGTTACAAACAATCAAGTAATCTTCGGTGCATGGGACAACACACTTTACTCGCTGAATCAAAAGAACGGTCATGAGAACTGGCGTTGGACGGGCAATCTCACTCGAATGCACTTCTCACCAGCAGCTGTTTGGCCAGTTGCCACGCCGAACCGCGTTTTCATTGTTGATCCCGAACGAGCCCTCACGGCCATCGATTTAACAACGGGTGCAACCATTTGGCGCACCTATCAGTCGAAAGTACGAGAAACGATTGGCCTATCAGCAGACCAAACGCGCATCTATGCCAAGACCATGCAAGACAGTGTGGTGTGCTACAGCGCCACCTCTGAGCAACCCAAACAACTATGGAGAGCCAATTTACAGTTTGGTTACGAACACGCTACCTCCATGATGGCCGAACAAGGCGATGTGGTTTTGGGGAGCACCAAAGATGGTTTGATATTCGCTTTACAGGCGAAAACAGGTGAAATCAGATGGAAACACAAAATAGGCAACTCACTCATCAACACTGTAGTTCCTGTAGGACGCCGACAACTGTTGGTGACAGCTGCCAGTGGAGAACTATGCTTGCTACAATATCGATAATACTCATTAAATAAAAATAGAACGAACTTATGAAGAAGATAGATTGTTTTTTACCTTTCATCAACGAGGAGCAATACCAGCAACTGTGTGCTGCGTTTGAAGATTTTACATCCTTTGTCAATATTCATGCGCTCAAAGAGAGCTTGTACCAATCCAATACCTTGCAGCAAATAGCCAAAGAGGCTACCGCCCCATATATCGTTTTGCTTACCAAGGACACACCCTTAAGCCTGCATTACAGAGCATTACAACGATTGATACAAGTAGCCGAAGATACCCAGGCTGCGCTCTTGTACGCCGATCACTATCAGATTAAAGCTCAAAAGCGTATCAAATCGCCTGTTATTGATTATCAATTAGGGTCTTTACGCGATGACTTTAACTTTGGTTCGCTGTTGTTTTTCAATACCGCTGCATTCAAAACTGGTGTTCTCAACCTCAAAGAACCTTACCAGCACGCCGCACTGTATGCCCTGCGGCTTTGTCTGAGTAGGCACCACCAGTTGGTACACGTCAACGAATACCTGTATACAGAGATTGAAGAGGACAATAGAAAGAGTGGCGATAAGCAGTTCGATTACGTTGATCCACGCAACCAAGAACACCAAAAAGAAATGGAAAGGGCGTGTACCGAGCATCTGAAAGCGGTTGGAGGCTATCTTGAGCCTGTGTTCAAAGAGGTAGATTTCAACCTTACCCCATTCGAATATGAGGCATCGGTCATCATTCCGGTCAAGAATAGGGTTGGCACCATCGAGGCTGCCATACAGTCTGTCTTGCGTCAACAAACCAACTTCAAGTTTAATCTCATCGTGATTGACAATCATTCGGATGATGGCACTAGCGAAATCATTGACCAACACAAGGGTGATGAGCGTGTCATTCACCTCGTTCCCCAACGTACCGACCTCGGTATTGGTGGCTGCTGGAACTATGGTTTGCATCATGCCAACTGCGGAAAGTTCACCGTTCAGTTGGACAGCGACGATTTGTATTCAGACGAACACACCCTACAAACCATCGTAGACGCCTTTTACCAGCAACAATGTGCCATGGTGATTGGCTCTTATCGCATGACCGATTTCGACCTGAATACGCTTCCTCCAGGGGTGATTGACCACCGTGAATGGACGCCTGAGAATGGAAGAAACAACGCATTGCGTATCAATGGGCTAGGTGCTCCTCGTGCTTTCTACACCCCTATTGCACGAGAAATTGGATTCCCCAACACAAGTTATGGTGAAGACTACGCCATGGGACTGAATATTTCGCGCCATTATCAGATAGGACGTATCTACGACGTGCTTTATCTGTGCCGTCGTTGGGGCGGCAATTCGGATGCGGCCTTGAACATAGAGCAAGTAAACGCCAACAATATCTATAAAGACCGAATCCGCACTTGGGAGTTACAAGCTCGTATGGTTCTTAACAAACAAAAAACAGAATAAGAACAGCTAATTTTATACTGAATATCAAGTAGTTATAGAATGATAGAATCTATGCGTTACAAACTCAATGAGATTAAGGTGCAAACTCAATGAGATTAAGGCACAAACTCAATGAGATTAAGGCACAAACTCAATGAGATTGTAAACCCAATGTTTTACTCCGTACATAGAAGCTGCATTAAAACAGAGAATAAAGAATGAAACATATAACATCTAACATCAGTCCTTGGGCCTGGATACCCACGCTCTATTTTGCAGAGGGCATCCCCTATTTTATCGTTAACAACATATCGGTCATCATGTTTACCAAGATGGGTGTACCCAATGGCGACATGGCCATGTTTACCAGTTTGTTGTATCTGCCGTGGGTCATCAAGCCCCTGTGGAGTCCGTTTGTAGACATTCTGCGCACCAAGCGTTGGTGGATTGTAATGATGCAAGCCCTTATGAGTTTGGCTTTCGTTTTGCTGACGTTTACCCTTCCACATCCTTTACCCGACATCATCGCTTCGGGCAGCACACCCGTGAGTATGTTTACGCTTACGTTAGTGCTGTTTATCATCACCGCCTTTGCATCTGCAACCCACGACATCGCTGCTGATGGATTCTATATGTTGGCACTCAATCCTTCGCAGCAATCGTTCTTCGTCGGCATCAGGAGTACATTCTATCGCTTTGCCTCTATCTTCGGACAAGGCGTTTTGGTGTTCGTGGCAGGTTATTTAGAGCTGCACACGGGCAACATTCCGTTGTCGTGGATGATTACCTTGGGCATTACGGGCGTTTTGTTCACCATCATTACCATTTATCACACCTTCTTTATTCCTTATCCTCAACAGGACAAAGGAAAAGTAGGTGCCACAGGTGTGCATGCTAAAGACATCGTTTCAGAGTTTGGACGTACCTTTGCAACCTATTTCAAGAAGCCCGGACTGTGGATTGCCATTGCCTTCATGTTGCTGTATCGTTTGCCTGAAGCCTTCTTACTCAAGATGGCAGTGCCCTTTTTAGTAGATAACAGTGCTGACGGAGGATTGGCTATGAGTACACAAGAGGTGGGGTTGGTCTATGGGACTATTGGTGTTATTGCACTGACCATTGGTGGCATCATCGGTGGTATTGCAGCTTCCAACTGGGGACTCAAGAAATCTTTGTGGCCCATGGCTGCCTGCATGACGCTTCCCTGCTTTACCTTTGTGTACCTTAGTATGTTCCTTCCTCACAACATCATTATCATCAGTGCTTGTGTGGCCGTCGAACAGTTTGGTTACGGATTTGGTTTCACTGCCTACATGCTGTATATGATGTATTTCTCTGAAGGCGAATTTAAGACCGCCCACTATGCCATTTGCACCGCATTCATGGCACTGAGCATGATGATTCCAGGCATGTTTGCCGGTTATCTGCAAGAGTGGTTGGGTTACGAACACTTCTTCTGGTTGGTCATTGCCTGCTGCTTGGCAACCGTCATGGTTACATTAATTATCAAAGTTGACCCTCATTATGGACGTAAAGATGCTGAAAATGTCAAATAATTCTTTTAAAAAACTATTTTTACTTGCCTTCATGCTTTGTTTCATTGCCACCGCTTTACCGGCAAGAAACAAACAAGTATTAACTGGTATCGACGTGTTAGAACGTCAAAATTTCAAACAGTTGCAAGGCAAGCGCATTGGTCTTATCAACGGGTGTTAACCGCTATTTGAAGTCGACCATCGACATCTTGCACGATGCACCTGGTGTCAAACTGGTGGCACTCTACGGTCCTGAGCATGGTGTGCGAGGCGACATCTATGCAGGTGCCAAGGTGCAAGACCAAAAAGATGAGAAAACAGGTTTGCCCATCTTCTCCCTCTATGGCAAGACACGAAAGCCCACCAAAGAGATGCTTCGTGGCATCGATGCTTTGGTGTACGACATTCAAGACATTGGGGCGCGCTCGTTTACCTTTATCAGCACCATGGGGTTGGCCATGGAAGCGGCTGCCGAGAATGGCATCGAATTCATTGTACTGGATCGCCCCAACCCACTTGGCGGTCTGCACGTCGAAGGCAATGTGATGGAAGATGATTGCATGTCGTTTGTCAGTCAGTTTCGCATTCCCTATATCTACGGACTTACTTGTGGCGAATTGGCGCAGATGCTCAATGGCGAGCGTATGTTGAAGCATGGCGTTCAATGCAAACTCACAGTCATCAAAATGAAACGTTGGAGACGAAAAATGACCTACGAAGACACCAACTTGCCGTGGATTGCATCGTCTCCACACATTCCACAAGCCATTACCGCCTGGTATTATCCAACAACCGGCATTGTTGGTGAGTTTGGTTATCTCTCTATTGGCGTTGGATATACCCTACCCTTCCAACTGTTTGCCGCACCTTGGATTAAGGCCGAAGAACTTGCCAAGGCCATGAATGCCCATCAATTACCTGGTGTTACCTTCCGTCCCATTCATCTTAGTCCGTTTTATAGCGTAGGGAAAGGCGAGCAACTGCAAGGCGTTCAGATACATATCACGAACTATAAGACAGTTCAACTCACCCCCATTCAATTTGTATTTATGCAAGAAATAGCTCGTTTATATCCCGAACACTCGGTGATGGAGCATGCCAATCAGGCCCGTTTCTCCATGTTCGACAAAGTTTGTGGCTCTAAACAAATACGCGAACGCTTCATGAAACGCAACCGCTGGGAGGATATTGCACCTTATTGGAACAAGGACGTAAAGGCTTTTAAGCAACTGTCAAAGAAATATTATCTATATCGTTAAAATCATATTGCGCTATGAATGTTACACAAAAACCACAGAGTAAACGCATCTTAGCCATTGACATCCTACGAGGCATCACCATTGCTGGCATGATACTCGTGAACAATCCAGGCAGCTGGGCACACATCCTTGCCCCCCTCGAGCACGCTGAATGGAACGGAATGACACCCACTGACTTGGTATTCCCTTTCTTCATGTTTGTCATGGGAATGTGTATTTTCATTTCCATGCAGAAGTATCAGTTTGCGTGCAACCGCCAAACGGTTTACAAAATTATACGCCGCACGCTGCTACTCTACCTCGTAGGCATATTCGTTGGGTGGTTTTCAAGGTTCTGTCATCGCTGGGCTTTCCCATTAGAAGACGCCACTTTAGGCCAGCAAATATGGCATACGATATGGTCGTTCGACACCATTCGGTTGTCAGGCGTGTTGGCACGGTTAGCCGTTTGTTATGGCATCACAGCCCTGTTGGCCATCACCGTGCGTCATCGTTACTTGCTCAGCATCGTCATCACCTTGTTAATAGGCTACACCATCTTGTTGTTTTGCGGCAACGGTTTCGCGTATGATGAAACAAATATCCTGTCCATTGTCGACCGAGCCGTTCTTACCGATGCGCACATGTACCACGACAACGGCATCGATCCCGAAGGATTGTTAAGTACATTTCCAGCCATTGCCCACACCCTCATCGGCTTTTTGATTGGAAAACTGGCTTTTAGCAAACAAAAAGCCACCACTGCCACCACCTCAAGCGACCCCAAGACAGGTCTTATTTTACACAACATCGTTCCGCTGTTCATTGCAGGAACCATCCTCACCTTCAGCGGTTTGTTGCTTGCCTATGGTTGTCCGCTCAACAAAAAGATATGGTCGCCCACCTTTGTGCTGACAAGTTGTGGATTGGCCTCAACACTTTTAGCCTTGTTAATATGGCTCATCGACGTGAAAGGATATAAGCGTTGGTGTCGTTTCTTTGAAGTATTTGGCATGAATCCATTGTTCTTATATGTCATGAGTGGTGTCATTGCCATCTTGTTTGGCTCGTTCCAGTTCCCATTTGGCGATGAGCCAACCTCAATCACTGGTTTTCTTTACCGTGATGTTTTTTCACCTTTGTTAGGACAAACCTTTGGATCGCTGGCCCATGCTCTGCTCATCATCACGATACTTTGGAGCTTAGGCTACATTCTCTACAAGAAACATATATTCATTAAATTATAAAAATATAGCACGATATGAAACAAAACATATATCTGATAGCCGACAGTGGCTCGACAAAAACAGATTGGGCGGTCATTGAAAACAATCAATTGGGAAGAGTCATCACCACGAAAGGGATGAATCCTGTCTTTCAATCGACCGACGAAATGGTAGCAGAAATCACAGAAAACCTTCTGCCTCACCTGCCCACCAAACATTTTTCCAACATCTTCTTTTATGGAGCTGGCTGCATACCTGAAAAGGTTTCAGTAGTTGAAAATGCCCTACGACAGGTGCTCACGGTAGATGAAAAGGTTGAAGTAAACTCAGATCTCTTGGCTGCGGCACGCGCCTTGTGTGGGAAAGAGCCTGGCATTGCCTGCATCTTGGGCACTGGATCGAACTCATGTTTCTACGATGGCAAGCAAATAGCATGGCAAGTGCCTGCCCTTGGCTTTATCCTCGGCGATGAAGGGAGTGGTGCCAACTTAGGTAAGCGGTTGGTGAGCGACCTCTTAAAAAACCAGTTGGATGATCAACTCAAAGCAGAATTTTTCGCACAGTTCAACACCAACATGGCCGACATTATTGAAAATGTTTACCGCAAACCATTTCCAAGTCGTTATTTGGCCAGTCTTAACGTATTTTTGGAGCAGCATAAAACACACAAAGCCGTGCACGCGCTGCTGGTAAACGCTTTCTCTGATTTTATCTGCCGCAACGTCATGCAATACGATTACCATGAATATCCCATGAATTGCATTGGAACCATCGCACTTGTCTATCAATCGGAACTCACCGAAGCCGCACAGGCATTGGGCGTGAAGATAGGAACCATCAGCAAAGCCCCCATGGAGGGACTGCTCAAATACCACACATTATAAATACAGGAGGATACGTCATGAGCTTTAAGAAGATAACCGAAGAAGCTTCGCTGTACAACGACTTGGAACATAAGTCGGTAGAAGAACTTTTACAAGACATCAACACCGAAGATCAAAAGGTGGCGTTGGCCGTACAAAAAACCATTCCACAAATAGCCAAATTGGTCAAGCTGATTGTGCCAAAGATGAAACGAGGCGGACGAATTTTCTACATGGGAGCCGGAACCAGTGGCCGTTTAGGCGTATTGGATGCTTCTGAACTACCCCCTACATTCGGCGTTTCAAAAACATTAGTCATCGGACTGATTGCTGGTGGCGACACGGCTTTGCGCAATGCAGTTGAAGCGGCAGAGGACAATGAGGAACATGGTTGGAACGAACTGGCAGAGCATAACATCAACAGCAATGATACCGTGATTGGCATTGCCGCATCGGGTACGACACCATACGTTGTGGGAGCATTGCGCGATGCACGCGAACATGGTATTCTGACAGCCTGCATCACCAGCAATCCTGATTCGCCAATGGCAGCCGAGTCGGACATCCCCATCGAAATGATAGTCGGACCGGAGTATGTCACCGGTAGCTCACGCATGAAATCGGGTACGGGACAAAAGATGATTCTCAATATGATTAGCACCGCTGTCATGATACAATTAGGACGCGTGAAGGGCAACAAGATGGTCAACATGCAGCTGACCAACCAAAAACTCGTAGACCGTGGCACGCGCATGCTGGTCGACATACTAGGGTTAGACTATGGCAAAGCCAAAAGTCTGCTGCTGCTTCACGGCTCGGTAGAAAAGGTGTTGCAAGAAACAAAACAACCCACGAAGGACAAATGATGACCACCCTTAACTTAAAAACATATCAACGATGAAACGAATGAGCTTTCTGTTGCTCTTGATGGTGGGGATGCTTTCCTCCATCAGGGCCAACGATATCCCGGTAGTCTACCCCGAACAGGTAGGCATGAACAGGCTGCGACTGCAAAATGCTGACTGCGTTATCAACCAAGCCATCCGTGAGAAGCAAATTCCCGGAGCTGTGTTAGCGGTGGTTAGACATGGCAAGATGGCCTATCTCAAGGCCTACGGCAACCGTCAGCTCATTCCGACGGTGGAACCCATGACCACGAACACGGTTTTTGACCTGGCGTCGTGTACCAAACCAGTGGCTACAACGATGGCCACCATGCTCCTCATTGAACGGGGATTGCTGCGCACTGCGGATGCCGTCAAGATGTATCTGCCCCACTTTCAAAGTTGGAACAGCAAACAAAATGACACCACGACCATACGCATCAGCAACCTGCTGATGCATACATCAGGTCTGCCTGCCTACGCTCCCGTCAAACAATTGAGCAGCGAGCGCGGCGCTGACAAGCGACAAGTGTTGGCACGTTACATCGATCAATGCCAGCGACAATACAAACCGGGAACGGACATGCGGTATAGTTGTCTTAACTATATCACCTTGCAACGCATCATAGAACACATTAGCCATCAATCGTTAAGAACCTTTTGTGCCGAAAACATCTTTATTCCTTTAGGTATGAGCCACACCGATTTCATACCCTGCGCACAAGATAAGAAGGGAAATTGGACGAACACCGATGAGCCACGATGGGGCAAAAGAAACGACTCTGCCACTTATCCCCTCGCCCCTACCGAGCAACAAGTCAACGGACAAGTGCTCAAAGGGCAGGTTCACGACCCCTTGGCACGCGTCATGAACGCGGGGATATCAGGCAATGCCGGCTTGTTTTCTACAGCTTCCGACCTGGCTGTGCTTTGTGCCATGTTACAAAACGGAGGTTCGTGGAACGGCAAACGCATCCTGTCACCCAACACCATCCATGCCATGCGCACCATTCCATCAAGCCTGAAAGACTTTGGACGCAGCTTGGGATGGGACGTGTCGTCGCCATACGCCTCGAACAAAGGCGATCTCTTGAGTAACGAGGCCTACGGACATACGGGATATACGGGTACTTCTATCGTGATCGACCCGGTGAACGACCTTTCCATCATCCTGCTTACCAACTGCGTACATCCGCATGACAAGGGCAACACCGTACGTTTGCGGGCCTTGATGGCTAACGCCGTTGCAGCAAGCATCACCAATGAGGAACCTTTGTACCATGAGCATTACTACCAACGCATGCTGCAATTCGAAAACGAACCTGCCATACAGAAAAATAACATCGTGATGTTGGGAAACAGCATTACGGAGGGTGGCAAAGATTGGGCAGCCAAGTTGGGTAACAAAAAGGTCATCAACCGCGGCATCAGTGGCGATGTAGCCACAGGCATTTACGACCGATTGCACACCATCTTGCCCGCACATCCTGCCAAGATATTCTTGATGGTTGGGGTAAACGACGTGAGCCACGACCTTAGCACCGACAGCATTGCCAACATGATTATACGACTGACGGAACGCATTCGACGCGAATCGCCACAAACCAAGCTCTACCTACAGAGTATGCTTCCTATCCGCGAATCAACAGGCAGATGGAAGCGACTGGTGGGTAAGACCGAACAAATTCCCGAAATCAACGCGAGGTTGCAGGCATGGGCAAAGCATAATCACGTTACTTACATCAATCTCTTCCCGCTATTTACTGAGCCAGGCACGCATATCATGCGCCAAGAACTGACCTACGATGGCTTGCATCTAACAGAAAAGGGATATGAGGAATGGATTAAAGTGTTGAAAAAATATTTATAGAACCCACGTTAAAACCGAGGGGGAGGTAGATTTTTATTTACCTCCTCTTATTTGAGCGGACAGCGATAATGCGACATTCTTTTCAATAAGCATGAAGATGGGATGGCAAAAGCAATGAGTTTAGCATTCAAAAGCATTGAGTTTGCCATCCAAAGTGATTGAGTTTGACACGCAAAAGCATTGACTTTGAAAAGCCTCCTCAAATAGGCTGGATGACATACGAATGGAAGTTGGTGAAAAACTATCGATTCAGAGACAAGACACCGCAGTCTGAGAACGAGTTGAACTGCCGAGTGTGAACAAAAAATCCTTGCCCCGTGGGACAAGGATTTTTTTGTTTATAAGGCTACATGAACAATCAATCTTTGTTCAAGCGCTTGCGTTCAGTATGGTCGAGCGTTATCTTTCGCATGCGCATGCTCTTGGGAGTTACCTCCAACAGTTCGTCGGCTTTGATATACTCCAAACACTCTTCCAAGCTCATCACCACCTTTGGAATCACTCGTGCCTTATCATCCGAACCGCTGGCACGCACGTTGGTTAGCTGCTTGGCCTTGGTTACATTGATTACCAAGTCGTTGTCGTGAACATGTTCGCCTACCACTTCACCAGCATAAACTTCCTCTCCCGGATCGATGAAGAACTTACCACGATCCTGAAGTTTATCAATGGAATAAGCGTATGCCGTACCTGTCTCCATGGCAATCATGCTGCCGTTCACTCGTCTTGTGATTTCTCCCTTGAAAGGTTGATACTCTTTGAAACGATGCGCCATGATGGCTTCACCCTGAGAGGCTGTCAGCACATTGGTACGAAGTCCCATGATACCACGCGATGGGATGTCAAACTCAATGTTTGTACGGTCGCCTTGGCTCTCCATGGAGGTCATTTCGCCCTTTCGACGTGTCACCATGTCAATCATTTTGCTGGAGAATTCTTCGGGAACATTGATGGTGAGTTCCTCAATAGGCTCATATTTTTCGCCGTTTATCTCTTTGAATATCACCTGTGGCTGACCCACCTGCAACTCATATCCTTCGCGGCGCATGGTTTCAACCAACACACTGAGGTGGAGAACGCCACGTCCACTGACAATCCACTTATCGGTTGCATCCTCGAAAGGACGCACACGGAGAGCCAGATTTTTCTCCAACTCTTTTTCCAAACGGTCGTTGATGTGACGCGAGGTGACATACTTGCCCTCCTTACCAAATAAAGGTGAATCGTTAATGGTGAACAGCATGCTCATCGTAGGCTCATCAATGGCGATTGGAGGTAATGGCTCTGGATTTTCATAGTCACAGATAGTGTCGCCTATTTCGAAGCGATCCAGACCAATGACAGCACAGATATCACCGCTACCCACTTGGTCAGTCTTGGCGTGACCCATGCCTTCAAAGGTATGAAGCTCTTTAATCTTGGTCTTTTCCTGACTGCCGTCGCGATGGCTTATGGTTACATTCATGCCACTGGTAAGTACTCCTCGATGCACCCTTCCAACGGCAATACGTCCTGTGTAGTTGGAGTAGTCGAGACTGGTAATCAGCATTTGCGGAGTACCCTCCAGCTGCTTGGGCGCAGGTATCACCTCTACAATCTTGTCAAGCAAATACTCAATATTGTCCGTTGGTTTCTTCCAATCTTCTGACATCCATCCGTTTTTGGCCGAACCATATACGACAGGGAAGTCCAACTGGTCTTCGGTGGCGTTCAATGAGAACATTAAATCGAACACCATTTCGTACACTTCCTCAGGCCTACAGTTGGGTTTGTCCACCTTGTTCACCACAACGATGGGTTTTAAGCCTATCTCCAAGGCCTTTTGCAACACGAAACGTGTTTGCGGCATGGGGCCTTCAAAAGCGTCAACGAGCAAGATACATCCATCCGCCATGTTGAGCACGCGCTCTACCTCACCACCGAAGTCGGAGTGACCGGGAGTGTCTATGATGTTGATTTTAGTACCTTTCCAATTGATAGAAACGTTTTTAGAAAGAATGGTGATGCCACGTTCGCGCTCCAAATCATTAGCATCCAATACCTGTCCACTGTTATCCTGTCCGTCACGGAACAATTTTCCTGCCAACATCATCTTGTCTACCAACGTGGTTTTTCCGTGGTCAACGTGTGCGATGATGGCAATATTTCTAATGTCTTGCATTTTCTGTTACCTTAAACTTTTACGACTGCAAAGGTAATGCTTTTAATTTATAATTTGCAATGCACTATTCGTAATTATAAACTATCAACTATATTTTTTCTACCTTAATAGACATCGATGGACAGAAAACGAGAGAAAAGAACTTATTAAATGTTAAAAAACGACTCAAAGTTGGCAAAATACGAAAGAGCGATGATGAAATGTACATTAAAAGCATTACCTTTGCAACCGCATTATTGCACAACATTTTTATTTTTTAACAACAAAGTTCTATGTATTTAGACAAAGCAAAAAAAGAAGAGATCTTTGGACAGTACGGAAAGTCTAACTCTGATACTGGTTCAGCTGAGAGCCAGATAGCATTGTTCTCATACCGTATTTCCCACTTGACGGAGCACCTTAAGAAGCACCGTAAAGATCATAACACTGCACGTTCATTGACCAAATTGGTAGGTAAGCGTCGTTCTTTGCTCGATTATCTGTATGATAATGACATTGAGCGTTATCGTGCTATCATCAAGGCTCTTGGCTTGCGTCGATAAAACGCAACGTGCTATTTAGCTTAAGGAATGAAGTAGGAGGAAACAACTTTTGTTTTCTCCTACTTTTGTTTATTCCCCTTCTTTGAGTATCTCACGCAAAGGAACCATCACAAACTCGCGCTCATGCATCAATGGATGTGGAATCGTCAGTTCGGGAGTTTGAATGTTGAGATGGTCAAACAACAAGATGTCGATGTCAATGCAGCGGTCTTGGTAAACTTCATCGTGTGTCTTCTCCACTCGCCCCATCTCTTTTTCGATTTTCTGGGTAGCTCTTAACACCTGAAGCGGACTCATAGTTGTGCGACAACAGATGCAAGCATTGATGAAAGCATGGGGCGATGAGAATCCCCATGGCTGTGTTTCGTAGAGCGAAGACTGGCGTTCTACGGGACCAATCTGTTCTGCTATTCTTATAATAGCCTGGCGAATGGCTCGCCGTCTGTCACCCAGATTGGCACCAAGTGCGAGATAAACGATATGCTCTTTAATCATTTTGCGTGTCTATAGCAGCGATCAATCGTCCAAAATCAAGAGTGAATCACCGTAACACCCAAACTTATAACCATGCTTCACGGCCAGGTTGTAGGCTTCCATCACCAGCTCATAGCCACCAAATGCAGCTGTTTCCATGAGCAACGGCGACATACTGTGATAGAAATTGGCA
>URFI01000040.1 GCA_900547085.1 uncultured Prevotella sp. | reverse complement strand
GAACCTTAAACTGAAATACGACGGCAAGGAGGATGAGATTATCAAGCTGGTTGAGGGGGGTAACGTGTCGTTTCCGTCCAACTCTTCGTTGATCAAGGGAGCCAGTTCGCTGTTTGGTTTGCGCACGGACATGCAGTTTGGCAAGCTCAAGTTGCAGATGGTGGCCTCTCAGAAGAAGTCGGCCGACAAGAGTGTGTCATCGCGCGGTGGCGCACAGTTCACGCCGTTCGAGATTAATGTGGCCAACTATGAGGAGAATCGGCATTTCTTTTTGTCACAATATTTCCGTCAGACGTACGATGACAACATGAAGTCGCTGCCCAATTTGACATCGGGTGTGAAGATTAATCGGGTGGAAATCTGGGTCACCAACAATTCGGGTGTCACCACAAATACCCGTAACATCATCGCATTGACCGACTTGGGCGAGAATCAATACATCTCCAATGGCCTGTGGAACGCCACGGGACAGATGGTTCCTTCTAACAATGCGAATACCGAATACGGAACGTTGGTGGGCCAACTTGCGTCGGCACGCAACATCGACCAGTCGACAACGGTGCTCGATGGGGGCGGACTTGTGGGCGGTGTGGACTATGAGAAGCTGGAACGCGCGCGGCTGTTGAACCCCTCTGAATACACGGTAAACACGGCATTGGGTTACGTCTCGCTGCGCATGGGATTGCAAACCGACCAGGTGTTGGCCGTGGCGTACGAATATACTTATGGTGGTGCCACCTATCAAGTGGGCGAGTTTGCCAGTGACATTACTGATGTGAATGCGGCGTTGTTTGTCAAGTCGCTCAAAAACACCAGCAACAACCCACGACAAGGCAATTGGAGGCTGATGATGAAGAACGTGTACGAGTTGGCCAGTAGGGTGGAGCGCGAGAAGTTTCGCTTGGATGTGAAGTTCCAAAGTGATACCGCCGGCGTTTATCTTACCTATATTCCCGAGCCTCAAGTGAAAGACCAGCCTATCATACGACTGCTGGGAGCCGACCGACTGGATAACAACAACAAACCGCATAGCAACGGTTATTTTGACTTTGTAGAGGGTTATACGGTGAGCGATGGCCGTGTGTTCTTCCCTGTGGCAGAGCCTTTTGGGTCGTATATCCATCGCTATTTGGTGAGCAAAGGCGTGAATGAGGAGAAAGCCAAGCGGTATGCTTTCACCGAGTTGTACGATTCTACCAAGACCGTAGCCAAGCAAATCGCCGAGAAAAACAAGTATGTGCTGATGGGACAGTTCAGGGGTTCGGCAGCCAACGTCATCTCCTTGGGAGCCTACAACGTGCCGCAAGGGTCGGTTGTGGTGACGGCTGGCGGCGTTAGGTTGACCGAGAATGCCGATTATTCGGTTGACTATGCGGCAGGTGAGGTGACTATTTTGAACCAAAGTATTATCAATGCGGGGACAAACGTTAACGTTTCGCTGGAGAGTAACACCGACTTTGCGCAGGAACGAAAGACGATGTTCGGCGTGAACTGGGAGTACGATTTCAGCAAAGACCTGCAACTGAGCGGTACGTTGCAGCATCTTTCCGAACAAGCCTTAACTAACAAAGTGAATATGGGGTCAGAACCGAACAATACCCTGTGGGGAGTCAACCTAAACTGGAAGAAAGAGAGTCAGTGGCTCACCAATGTGTTGGACAAAATCCCATTCTTACACCTGGCACAACCATCGAACATCTCGCTCAATGCCGAGTTCGCACAGCTCATTGCAGGGCAAAGTCATGGCACACAAGACAACGCTTCGTATCTTGATGACTTTGAGAATACGACCAACAAGATAGATGTTTCAACGCCAACGTCATGGATTATGTCGAGTGTGCCGTCGATGTTTCCCGAGTATAGTGACAAGACTACCCTGCGCAGTGGCTACAATCGGTCGCTCTTGGCTTGGTATACCATCGACCCATTGTTCACCCGTCGCAGCAGTTCTTTGACGCCAAAGCACATCAAGAGCGACCTGGAACAGCTGTCCAATCATTACGTTCGCGAGGTGTATGTCAGGGAGTTGTACCCCAAGCGCGACCAAAGTAGCTATAGTGGAGCCACTGCTACTCTTCCAATCCTGAACCTTGCGTACTATCCAAGCGAACGAGGACCGTACAACTTCAACCCTGATTTGACGGCAAAGGGTTTGCTCAACAATCCCAAACAGAAGTGGGGTGGCATGATGCGGAAGCTGGATTACAGCGATTTTGAATCGTCCAACATCGAATATATCGAGTTCTGGATGCTCGATCCGTTCATCTATACCCGCCAAGAAGGTACGGCCAGCGAGTACGGAGGCGACTTCTATATCAACCTGGGTGAGGTTAGCGAGGACATTCTTCATGACGGAAAGAAGTTTTATGAGAGTGGACTTCCCGTCGATGGAACGCAAACTTATATCACAACCCAATGGGGAAAGATACCCACTCCGGCCACCGTGACGTATGCTTTTGCCACGAACAAGGGGGCAAGAGCTTTGCAGGATTTGGGCTTCAACGGCCTCACAGACGAGGAAGAGAAAGACTTTGAGGCTTATCAAGACTTCTTAAAGCAGATTCAGGGCAAGGTAAGTCCCGACGTGTTCAATGCCATTTTGAACGACGTGGCCAACGACAACTATCATTATTTCCGTGGTCGTGACTACGATGAGATGCAAGCTTCCATCCTAAGGCGGTACAAATACATCAACAATCCGCAAGGCAACTCGCCCGATACCGATACGCGCGGCGAACGCTATGACACGTCGTACAAGGGTACACCCGATGTGGAAGACATCAATCAAGACTACACTTTGAACGAATACGAGAAGTATTTTCAGTATCATGTGTCCATCCGTCCAGAAGACTTGGTTGTTGGAAAGAACTACATTGTCGACAAACGTGATGCCATAGCGCCCCTAAGAAACAAGAAAAAGGAGCCAGTTACCTGGTATCAGTTCCGCATTCCGATACGCGAATTTGAACGCCGTTTCGGCTCTATCTCCGACTTCACCAGCATTCGTTTCATGCGAATGTTCCTCACAGGGTTTGAAAAACCCATCGTATTGCGATTCGGTAGCTTCGATTTGGTGCGTGGAGATTGGCGCATATACGAGCAACAACTCGATCCTGCGGGGTCCAATTCGGGCACCATGTCGGTGAGTTCGGTCAACATAGAGGAGAACAATGACAAGACACCTGTCAACTATGTGTTGCCTCCTGGCATTAGGAGAGCGCAAGATCCCACGCAACGTCAACTGGTTGAGGCCAACGAACAGGCGTTGGATATCGTGGTTTCAAATCTCGCTACGGGTGATGCCAAGGCGGTTTATAAGAACTCTTCAGTCGATCTTCGTCAGTATAAACGCTTGCAAATGTTCGTGCATGCCAATGCCATGGAGCAGAACACGACCAATTTGCAGGATGGTCAGTTGGCTGTTTTCGTACGCTTGGGCAATGATTATAAGAGCAACTATTATGAATATGAGATACCCTTGAAGCTGACGGCACCCAAGGAATACAACCGCTACTCGTTGTCGGATGTGCGCGAAGTGTGGCCCGAAGAGAACATGTTGGACATTCCTTTGAAGCTATTCACCGATCTGAAACGACAGAGAAACAAAGACAAAGCGCAAGGACAAGCATCGTATAATCGGGTTTATACGAACTATGATCCCGACAAACCCAACAACAAAGTCAGCGTGATGGGTAACCCAACGCTGGGCGAGGTGAAGACCATGATGATTGGTGTGCGCAACAAAGCGGGCGAAGTGAAGTCGGGTGAGGTGTGGGTCAATGAGCTTCGTTTGCTGGAATACAACAACGAAGGCGGTTGGGCGGCACAAGGTAACCTGAATGTACAGATGTCTGATTTCGGAACGGTCAATCTCCAAGGACGCTATATGAGTGAAGGCTTTGGCGGATTGGAAGAGGGTGTTGCCCAAAGATCTACCGATGATTACCAGAATTACAGCGTGACAGCCAACTTTGAGTTGGGCAAATTCTTCCCCGAAAAAGCTCATGTAAGCGCACCTTTGTATTACAGTGTGCAGCAAGAACAGCTCAGTCCGAAGTACAATCCACTGGACACAGACATGCGATTGAAAGATGCTTTGGACGCTGCCTCTAACCGTCAGGAGCGCGATTCGATAGAGAGCATCGCCGTGACCAAGACCACCAACACCAATTTCTCGTTGTCCAACGTGCGCGTGGGCATCCAAAGCAAGCGTCACCCCATGCCTTACGACCCAGCCAACTTCTCGTTCTCGTACAGTCATTCGCATCGAAACACCAGCGGAGAAACCACGGTTTACGAGAAAGAAGACAGTTGGAACGGTAGCCTTTCATACAGTTGGACGCCCGTGTTCAAGCCTTTGGAGCCATTCAAGAAAATCAAGAGCAAGAGCAAATGGTTTGATATTCTGAAGCGATTCGGCCTGAATTGGCTGCCACAGAACATCGCCTTCAACACCGACATGATGCGCAACTACTACGAATTGCAAGAGCGTGACATGCAAGATTTGGGTGGTTCCCAACTCCCATTGACCTTTAATCAGCAGTTTATGTGGAACAGAGACTTCACGCTGCGATGGGACCTGACCAAAAACATACACATGAATTTCCAGAGCACCACCCAGGCAGAGATTGAAGAGCCTTACACCCCCGTTAACAAAGACCTGTATCCCGACCGCTATTCGGCCTGGAAAGACTCCGTCAGGACCAGCATTCGCAACTTTGGCACGCCGCTGGATTACCGTCAACAGTTCTCCTTGTCGTACCAACTGCCGCTCAACCTCATTCCAATATTCGACTGGGTGAACGCCGATGCCAACTACTCGTCCAACTATTCGTGGGTTCGCGGAACCCGTTTGGAGGACGGTACGTCGCTCGGCAACATTGTCACAACCAACCGAAGGGTGAATGTCAATGGGCGTTTTGACCTGCAACGCTTGTACAATCACATCCCCTTTCTGAAAGCTACGAACGACCGATTCAACCGAGATCCGCAGCGCAACGCCACCAACCGTTCACGCTCATCGAGAATCGTTGGCAACGATGGCAACCGAAACACCCAAAACAAGAACGCGCGGAACACTGCCAGACGTTCGGCACAAGATGCCCGAGCCGAGGCGCAAAAGAAACAATTGCCCAAGAACCAGAGAGGATTTGAGCAGCAAATCACGCTCCTGCCCGACACCACCATCACCGTGAGCCACGGCAAGAAGAGCAAGCGGCTCATCGTGTCGGCACGCACAGAGGATGGCAAGACCTATCACTTGAAGTACAAGAAGATTGATCCAAACACCATCCGTATCAAGAATAAGGTCGATTCGGCCCTGAAACTCAAGATTACCGTCTTGCCGAAAGAGCCGCTGGAGAATAAAGGTTGGTACCGAACGGCACAGTCGGTGGCGCGCCTGTTGATGATGGTGCGCAACGTCAGTGTGAGCTATCGCGACGACTACGCCATGGCGTTACCGGGATTTTTGCCAACGGTTGGCGATGCTTTCGGGCAGACCAAGGCACCAAGCGCACTCTCGCCAGGTCTCGACTTCGCCTTTGGTATGGTGGATGATTCGTACATTGAGCGAGCTAGGGCAAACAATTGGCTGTTGATTTCCGACTCCATAGCCACGCCGGCCACGTCCAATCACACGCAAGACCTGCAGCTGCGCATGACTTTGGAGCCTGTGCGTAACTTCAAAATTGATTTGAATGCCAGTCGCACGCAAACCACTTCAAGGAGCGTGCAATACATGTATCAGGGCAACCCGATGACCCAAACCGGCAATTTCACCATGACTACCCTCTCGCTTCGCAGCGCCTTTGAGGGGATAGGTGACGCTGGCAACGGTTTCCGCAGCAAGTCGTTTGACGATTTCTGCCAGTCGCTCGACGGCTTCCGTCAGCGGGTTGAGGCGCAATATGCGGGCTTTGTCTACCCCAAGGGTACACCGCTGGCCGGCCAACCTTTCGAGCCTGCCAATGGAGGCGTTGACCGCTACAGCTCGGATGTCATGATACCCGCCTTCCTCTCCACCTACACCAGCATGGGCGGCCATTCGCTCAACATCTTCCCCTCGTTGGCAAGACTGCTGCCCAACTGGACCATTCGGTACAGCGGACTGGGCAAACTGCCTTGGTTCAGGGATGTGTTCAAAAGTGTCACCCTCAACCATGCTTACAAAAGCATCTTCGCCATTGGGTCGTACAGCAGCTACAGCACCTTCCAAGAGTTTATGAACGGCTTGGGATTCGTCACCAACGCCACCACCGGAATGCCCGTCCCAAGCAGCATGTACAACGTTTCTGCGGTGAGCATCAACGAGGCCTTCTCGCCTTTACTGGGGCTGGATGTCACCTTCAACAACAACATGACCACCCGATTGGAATATCGGTCAACGCGCGTGTTGAACCTCAGTACCACGAGTGTGCAAATCAATGAGGCCATCAGTCGCGACTGGGTGCTGGGCATGGCGTATAAGGTTAACAACCTGGAGCTATTTGGCGGCAACAAACGACGTGTGGTTCGACGTACGAAGGGCAATGGCCAGCAGCAGCAACAACAGCAAAACAACAACACCAGCAACCGCAACAGTACCAGGTCGAACCGTGACTTGAACATGCGCCTTGACCTCAGTTACCGCCGACAGGCAGCCATCAGTCGTGACATCGCCACCATGACCAGCACCGCAAGTAGTGGCAATACAGCCTTTCGGCTCCAGTTCTCGGCCGATTATACCCTGTCGCGCCTGCTCACCATGACGCTTTATTACGACCAGCAAACCAACACACCGCTACTCTCCAGCAGCAGTTTCCCAACAACTACTCATGATTTTGGTGTCAGTCTGAAGTTCAGTCTCACCCGATAACGCTTCGCCTCGCGGCCGCTGTCGTTCATCGAAAGGAGGTTATGTGTATGGGATATTTTCTTGACAATCACTTCGCCAATACTTCCATATTTTCGCTCATCGACCGTTCGGCGGCAAATATCGCCAAAATAGCGCATTTTTGTTTCTGATTGTTGTTCAATTACTTAGCTTGTTTTGAGTATTCTTTTTGATTTCATCACTTATGTTTTAGCCCTGCAATAGCATGCATTTTGACGTCTTAGTGGCATGCTTTTGCGCGCCAATCTGTATGCTCTGAGGCTGTAAAGTCATTGACTTTGGTGTCATACGGGTATGCTTTATGCCCGAAAAGGGTTTCAGAAGCGTCTTTTTAGGGGCTGCTTTTGTCTAGAATGCGTGTTGCGGAAGTGTTAAAATCTGACCATTTTTCTTGACAAAATCCTCGCACCATGATATTCATGGCGATGACTCGTGGCAGCCTTTTGGCATGCCGATGAACTGTTGAGGGGCAAACCTTACGGCGTATAACCCGATTGTAAAAGAATGTAAATATCTGCATGTGAGCGGGGAAAACGTGAATAATTTCGTATTTTTGCAGTTACAAACGATGTTCGTTTGTCCAATAAGGCTATTATTTATACATGGCACAACGTGTTTTTCATCAACGACTCACCTTGGGATTTAAGTGTGGCTTAGCACTCTTTACGATGCTTGTTGTCTATCTTTTTTGGATTAAGCAAGCTATATTCGGGCTGTTGGTCGTTATCATCATCGTGGGCATGATTGAACGTGTGCTGCACACCACCTATACCTTTGCGTGTGTCAAGCCCATTGACCGTGATGAGGAGATGGAATTTCTGTTGATAGATAAAGGGCGTTTTTCGCGCAGTCAAAGCGTCCCCCTTCGTGATGTGGTACAATGTAAGGTGATGCACACCAACTTTGGGCTGTCTCACTACTTGCTCATCGAGTATGGTGCCCATCATTTGGTGGCGGTTCAACCCAAGGACGAACAGGCGTTTGTAGAAGAATTAACAAAGCGTCAGCAGGCGGAGGTTGCATCTTCCGCATCACAAAACACATGAATAGATTAAAAATTCTTTCCTGTTTGCTTCTTTTGGGCATGTACATGCCCCTTCAGGCACAGGTGGTTTACGAAGACATAGCGGATAACGACAGTTCGGAAGTGACCGACGTGGCCTTAACGGACACGCTCTCGGACGACAGCGTGGCACTGCCTTGGCCACAAAATGCGCAAGCACGAATTGACAAATTGCTTACGCACGACATGTTTGAAACCTCGCAGTTGGGAATGATGGTGTACGACCTCACGGCCGACAGTGTTATCTACGCCCACAACGAGCGTCAACTGATGCGCCCCGCCAGCACTATGAAAGTGGTTACAGCCATCACCGCACTCGACAAGTTGGGCGGCAGTTATCAGTTCAAGACCGCACTCTATTACACCGGAACGATACAAAATCGCACCCTCACAGGTGATCTCTACTGCGTTGGGGGCTTTGATCCGAAGTTTGGTAGAGATGACATGCGTGCTTTTACCCATTGCATGAAAACGCTTGGCGTGGACACCATACGCGGCAATCTTTATGCCGACAAAAGTATGAAAGACCTTGACGTGTTGGGTGAAGGATGGTGTTGGGACGACGACAATCCCGTGTTGTCGCCCTTGGTGTACAGGCGTAAAGACCATTTCATGACCGAGTTTGAGAAAGAGCTGCGTGAGGCCGGCATCCAAGTGGAGGCGTTCAGTTCGGTGGCGAAGTGCCCTGCCGAGGCTATTCGCATTTGTGAACGGACGCACAGCATTGACCAAATCTTGCTGCCGATGATGAAAAAAAGCGACAATCTGTATGCCGAGGCGCTGTTTTTTCAACTGGTGCCGCGTGAAAACGGCCGAACGGTGACGGCCAAAGAGGCGCGGTCGGTGGTACGCCGACTAATTAATAAGGTGGGACTGGATGCCTCTCGGTATAAAATAGCCGACGGTAGCGGATTGTCATTGTACAATTATGTCAGCGTAGAACTGCTGGTGAAGTTGCTTAAATATGGCTATCAACACCAAAACATTTACCATCATCTGCTGCCATCGATGCCAACTGCGGGTGTGGATGGTACGTTGAAAAAACGCCTGAGAGGCACCTATACCCGCGGAAAGGTGTGGGCCAAGACGGGCACCGTGACGGGTGTGACAAGTCTGGCGGGCTATTGTGAGGCTTCAAACGGGCACCTGCTGTGCTTTGCCATCATCAACCAAGGGGTGATGTACGGTAAGAACGGGCGCGCTTTTCAAGACAGAGTTTGCCATGCGTTGTGCTTACCATGACGCATGGGTCAAGATAAATTATTCACGAATAAACAATAAAAGATTATGTGGGATATTACAGAAACGATGAATCAGATACGAAGTGTTGTGGAAGAACTCATCCAAATGTGTGGAATTACAGGTGCGGCAGTGCCCGTTGTGCGGTATGTGTCGATGTCGTTGGCAGCCATTTTCTTTTCTTGGCTTAGCTACATTATCGCCAAAAAACTGCTGATACCAGTCATCAACCGGCTCACGGCGCGAACTAAGGCCAAGTGGGACGACGTGCTGTTCAACCGCGATGTGCTGCTCAAGGTTTGCGCCATCGTTCCAGCGGTAGTTATTTACAAACTCTTGCCATTGGTGTTCTATGAAGCACCGTTTGTGCAAGAGATGCTCAACCGGCTTACCAGCATCTACATCACGGTGGCATCAGTGCAGTTGGGCATTGCCGTGATCAACTCGTTCCGCAATCTCGAGACTACGCAAAGCTCGAGTAGACAGCAGTATTTGCAATCGTTCTGCGGCGTATTGAAGATTGTTGCCATCTTCATCGGTGTCATCGTGGTGGTTGCCTTGGTGATAGGCAAGAGTCCGATGAAGCTGTTTGCCGGACTGGGTGCTACCTCTGCCGTGCTGATGTTGGTGTTTAAGGACACCATCGAGGGTCTGGTGGCCGGCATCCGTCTTACCAGTAACGACATGATTCGACGTGGCGACTGGATTACAGTGCCGTCGACACCCGTGGATGGTGAGGTGATGGAGATGACGCTAACCACGGTAAAAGTGCAGAATTTTGACAACACTATTGTGACAGTGTCGCCAAAAACGCTGGTCGATGGGTCGTTCCAAAACTGGAAAGGCATGCAGGAAAGTGGCGGAAGACGTGTGAAACGACTGGTTTATTTCGATTTTCTGTCCATTAAACCGGCAACACAGGAGTTGAAGGATATGTGTCAGGAGAAGGGATTTCTGACGGCGCAAGAACTGAAAGGCGACCTCACAAACTTGGGATTGTATCGCAAATATATGGAAAACTGGCTCAGAAAGTCGCCCGAGGTCAATACGAATTTCACTTGCATGGTACGCCAATTAGAGGCAACGAACACGGGTTTGCCCATCGAGTTTTACTTCTTCCTGAGCAATAAAGAGTGGATTGTCTACGAACATAACATGGCAGAAATCATGGAATGGGCGTACACCATGGCACCTGTGTTTGGCTTGCACATCTACGAACGTTCTTCTGTAATGCCTCAAGTCAAGCAGCTGTTGGGATAAAAAAATAAAAATAAATTGTAAATCGGTGCAAGATTTCAATGTTTTCGTCATTCTATCAATAGATAACTAAAACAGAATAGATATGATGAAACATTTTTTTCCTTTAATTGGTGCATGTTGTTTATCGGTTGGTATGCTGACATCGTGTAGTGAAGACGAACCTGTTACACCTAACGTGAAGTATAATCCGGGAACCATCAAGCTGACAACAGCGCAGCAAGCGCAAGTAGAAAACAGCAATGAATTTGCTTGGAAGTTCTTTAAAGAGGTGTCGAAAGGCGAGCAACAAGACGTGTTTGTCTCGCCGCTGAGCGTGACCTATGCGCTCGGCATGCTGGCCAATGGGGCGGTAGGAGATACACAGAAAGAAATCTTGGAGGGTCTTGAATTCCGTTCGGGCAAGGTGGATGACATCAATTCTCTTTGCCATCAACTCATGATGGAATCGCCAAAGTTGGACAAGTCTACCAAGGTTTCGATGGCCAATGCAGTGGTTGCGAACAAAAATAAACCGCTGCAGCCAGACTTTAAGAATGTGGTTGAAAAACAATATCAAGCGCTTGTAACCAATCAAGATTTCAGTTCGCCAGCTACTTTGTCGTTTATCAATCTCTGGGCGAGTGAACTCACGCACGGTATGGTGCCGCAATTGTTGGATCGTGTCAATCCGGATGCGGTTACCTATCTACTCAATGCGTTGTATTTCAAAGGCATTTGGTATCGGCAGTTTGATAAAAAGCGTACGCAGCAAGAATCGTTTACGCAGGCGGATGGCAAGAAGTTGTCGGTGAAGATGATGCATCAGAAAGAGCGATTCTTTGCTGCTGAGAACGACAACTATCAGACCGTGGTGCTTCCATACGGCAATGGATCGTACGAAATGGTGGTGCTTTTGCCTCGTGAGGGAAAGGATTTGTCGAGCTTGTTGCAGACCATGGATGCTAAAAAGTGGAAAGACAATCTGAAGAGCACATATAGCAGTAAAGTTGATTTGAAGCTTCCACGCTTTACATCTGCGTACACTCGTGAGTTGAACGATGTATTGAAGCTGTTAGGGATGAGCACAATGTTCGACCGTGAAAAAGCCGATTTGACAAAAATGTCTGTTGCAAAAGCTTTTGTTTCTACGGTTTTGCAGAAGGCAAAGATTGAGGTTGATGAAGAAGGTTCAAAGGCTGCAGCCGTTACGGCGGTTGAAACTGGGGAAACAGCACTTCCTCCTTCTAAGCCCATTATGTTCCATGCCAACCGTCCTTTCATGTATGCCATTGTTGAACACAGTACGGGTACCATCTTCTTCATGGGTACTTATCAAGGCAAGTAAATGGTTCTTAGACCGTTGGCAGATTGCTCTTTTAGCGCAAGAAATAAAAAGGGGCGACGTTACATCGGTAGCGTCGCCCTTACAATTGATTGTTATAACGTGTTTATCCGTAGATAATTTTTCCGTTTTCGTCTTTATATTCATCCAGTCCCTTCTCGTAAGTGGCCATGGCGCGCAGGCTCATTCCCACGTTAGAGAAGCCACCATCGTGATAAAGGTTCTGCATGGTGACCTTCTTGGTGAGGTCAGAGAACATCACGATGCAATAGTCAGCACACTCTTCTGCCGACGCGTTGCCCAGTGGAGACATGCGGTTGGCAAAGTCGAAGAGCTTATCCATGCCCTTCACTCCTTGACCAGCGGTGGTGAGGGTGGGTGATTGTGAGATGGTGTTGATGCGCACATGCTTCTCTCGGCCATAGATATAGCCGAAGCTACGCGCAATGCTTTCCAACAAAGCCTTGGCATCTGCCATGTCATTATAGCCGAAGAAAGTGCGTTGTGCGGCTACATAACTGAGCGCAACGATAGACCCATATTCGTTAATGGCATCCAATTTCTTGGCGCTTTGTATCATCTTATGGAAAGAAACAGCCGAAATATCGAGCGTCGTGTCCAACATTTTGTAGTCCAAGTCATCGTAAGTACGATGCTTACGAACGTTGGGTGACATACCGATGGCATGCAACACGAAGTCGATTTTGCCACCAAGAATCTCCATAGATTGTTTGAACACATTCTCCAAGTCCTCGACGCTGGTAGCATCAGCGGGTATTACTTCGCAATGAAGCTTTTCAGATAAGGCGCTCACTGTGCCCATTCTAACTGCCACTGGCGTGTTTGATAATGTGATTTTAGCACCTTCTTCAACAGCTCTTTCAGCTACTTTCCAAGCGATAGATCGCTCATTAAGGGCACCAAAGATGATGCCTCTTTTTCCTGATAATAAGTTGTTACCCATATTTCTATATTAAGAGTTTGGCAACAAAGGTACTTAAAAATAATGAAATTGCTGTTTCGCCCTTATCTTTATTGATTCTGCCATCGTTCAAGGAAGACAAAAGTGGTTCACTACTTTTCTCTTAAAAAAGTGGGAAAATTATTATTTTTCGGGCTGTGTTTATTCCGTTAGGAGGCATGGAAGAGCCACCATGGTTGCTGAAGGTGTTTGTTCTTGAATTGGGTTTGCTTGGTTGGGAGAATACAAAAAAAATACTCAGCGAGATTGGAAAAGTCATGCTTGCGTGCAGTAAGAAATAGGAAATGTGAGTAAGAACGATTTCCCTCATTTCTTATGATCATTATAGATTAGAGATGCTGTATGCAGCAGAAGAGTCTCCCCATTCCCAACCAACATAAGGAACTATCCTTGCTGCTAATTTCTTGATAGGAAGTTTAATATAATTATAACCATAAAAAATGAAAATGTACATAGGAAAGCGAGGTCTCTTTTAGTTCTTTTTTGTAAGAATGTGATAATGCTTTCTATGTAAGAAATAAGGAGAATTAAATAAAGAGGTCCC
>URFI01000039.1 GCA_900547085.1 uncultured Prevotella sp. | reverse complement strand
AGTTTACAAGTTGAAAGCCTCACCCCCAACCCCTCCCCGAGGGGGGAGGGGTTGGGGGAGAGGCTGTAGAGAGGTTGTGGGTTAGGCTGTTCGTTCCCAGTCTACCTAGTACAATCAGCTGTCCAAGTCTCCTTACCCTTTACATAAAGGATGTGAAGTGTTGACTCGTCAATCTTGATTCCCTTCAAACCATCAGACCCTATGCTCACGAAGGTGTTGTCGTCTTTTTTCGAAAACTTGATGTTGGTCAGGTCAGGAATGCCGTTGTTGAAGTGAAACGTATAGCTGTTTCCCAGTTTGACAACTGTTACTTTGCCGTCATTGGCTGAAATATTCTTACCTGTTCCGAGGTTTACATACGATATTTTTCCTTTATAAACGTCTGTGAACACTTCGGCCTCTGCTGGATCAGTGTCATCACTACAAGCTGCAAATCCCACTGATAAAAGCAGGGCACATAAGAAAATGGATAATGTTTTTAATGTTGTTTTCATAACTTAATTGTTTTAATTGTCGTCACAAATATAGGGAAAATAGAGCAAAAGTTCAAAATAATTTACATTCTTTACCACAGAATGCTCTGTATTTCTGACAAATTGGTGGTTTTAATCCCTGGAATTAGTTTTCTGTCAAATTTGTTCACATATAAAAAGGGAGGCGCACACCTGTTGAAAGTATCTCAATATTATTCATGAACCGTCAACTATGATGCTCCGAAAAAGATAATCTGTTTTCTTCCGTTTCATCGCTTTTTTCAATATAAATATGTATTTTTGCAAGGTATAGCCCGTGCGGCTTTGGGCATGTCAGTCATTACTTTTTACTTGACTGCTGTGTCAAGCATTGATAAAACGATATGTAATCATGGCAGAACAGAAATTAAGATTTGCCCTTTTTGGCAACGAATACCAGCCTGAGAAAACAGCTTTCTTCTTGCGAATTATCGAGGAGTTGCAGGCACACGATGCTCACGTGAGCATTGATAGCACGTTTTACGACTTCTTATGTCAAGATGTTCATTTCAAATCGGAGACCATACAGCGGTTTGAAGGACAAGACTTCGATGCCGATTTTGTGATTTCCGTAGGTGGAGACGGTACCTTTCTCAAGGCTGCCCGACGTGTGGGCATCAAACAAATTCCGCTGATAGGGGTGAATACCGGCAGACTCGGTTTTCTTGCCAACATCCTTCCGAGTGAGTTAAAGGAAGCCATTGCTGACATTTACGCCCACCATTACGAGTTAGAAAGGCATTCGGTCATCCAATTAGAGACCAATGGTGAGCCTTTAGACATCAACCCTTACGCCCTCAACGACATTGCTATCCTGAAGCGTGACAATGCGGCGATGATTACCATCCGTGCTTGCGTGAACGATGACTACTTGGTTACCTACCAAGCAGACGGTCTTGTAATTGCGACACCTACGGGTAGTACGGCATACAACTTGTCAAATGGCGGTCCAATCATGGTGCCATCGACCAGCAATTTGTGTCTCACACCTGTGGCTCCGCACAGTCTGAACATCCGTCCTATCGTGATTAACGACAACAATGTCATTACCCTCACGGTAGAATCACGTTCGCACAACTTCCTCGCTGCCATTGACGGTCGCTCCACAAAGTTAGGTGAACATACGCAACTGACTATTCGCAAAGCTCCTTTTGCAACCCTATTCGTCAAACGATTTGGTCAACGTTACTTCTCAACCCTGCGTGAAAAGATGATGTGGGGGGCAGATACAAGGGGATAACACATAGACACAGCAGCTTATGAACATCCGACAATGGTTTAAGATTCCTACCCCCAAATATTCCGCCAGGGTCATTTTCAAATGGCTTTGGCGTGCTTGGCGTGGCAATCAGTTGCAGGCTATCCTCAATGCCACTATTGGTTTGCTCTCCGTAATGGTGAGCTTAGCACAAGTGTGGGCTGTACAGCATGCCATTGATGTGGCGTCTGGACACGCGGAAGGTTCTATCTACTGGTCTGTAGGGGTGATGGCATTGCTCGTTCTTTGCGGCTTCGCCCTGCGTATCTGTTCCATTTGGGTACGCAACATCTTGGGCATCAAGGCGCAAAACCGTATGCAGCAACGCATGCTCGACCGTATTTTGCGGTCGGAATGGACGGGAAAAGAGTCGCATCACTCAGGCGATGTTCTCAATAGGTTGGAACAGGATGTTGGCACGGTGGTAAGTTTTCTAACCGAAACTATTCCTAATACCATTTCGGTAGTGGCAATGTTTGTGGGCGCATTCTTGTATCTTTTCTCTATGGACAAAGTACTTGCCTTCGTCATCGTAGGCATTATTCCTGTGTTTGTGCTGTTAAGTAAGCTGTATATTGGACAGATGCGAAGGCTCACACGACAGGTACGCGACTCGGATAGCAAGGTGCAAAGTGTGCTACAAGAGACCATTCAGCACCGTATGCTCATCAAGACTTTGGAGAGCGACAGTGTGATGGTGGATCGATTGGAAAGCACACAGAGCGAACTTCGGCATCGGGTGGTAAAGCGAACGGCATTTAGTGTGGTATCAAACTTTATCCTGAACGCAGGATTCTCTGTGGGTTATCTCATCGCTTTCCTATGGGCAGCCTTGCGAATGGCTGACCAAACGCTGACTTTCGGAGGCATGACGGCGTTCTTGCAATTAGTAAATCGTATCCAAGGACCTGCGCGCGACCTCACTCGCTTAGCACCCGTGTTTGTCGGAGTCTTTACGGCAGCCGAGCGATTGATGGAACTCGAGGAGAATCCCTTGGAGGAACAAGGCGACCCTATCCCCCTGACAGCACCGTGTGGGGTGCGCTTGGAACACATTACCTACGCATACGACGATGGCGACAGTAATGTGATTGAGCAGTTGGATTTTGATTTTTACCCTGGTTCGTGCACGGCTGTCTTGGGCGAAACGGGCGCAGGAAAAACCACGCTGATACGACTCATCTTGGCTCTGTTGCACCCCAATGAGGGGAAAGTCATCCTATACAATCAACAAGAGCAAAAAGAATTGTCGCCCCTGATGCGCTGCAACTTTGTGTATGTACCACAAGGAAACACGCTGATGAGTGGCACCATTCGCGACAACTTGCGATTGGGCAAGCTCAACGCTACGGAAGAGGAAATAAAAACAGCGTTGGAAATGAGTTGCGCCTCGTTTGTTATGGAGCTTCCTGATGGTTTAGACACCATTTGTACGGAAGCAGGAGGCGGATTGAGCGAAGGACAGGCACAGCGTATCAGCATTGCCCGAGCCTTGGTGCGCAACCGTCCAATCATGCTGTTCGATGAGGCTACCAGTGCTTTGGACCCCGAGACGGAGCGACAGCTCTTGCATAACATTCTCTCTAATCACGACAAAACCGTGATATTCATTACTCACAGACCTGCCGTAGTAGACTACTGCGACCAAACGTTACATCTACAAAAACAATAATTAATCATGAAAAGAATTGTATTTCTCACATTTTGCTTATTTTGCACAGTTGCAACAGTGTTGGCACAAGATGATGATGCCAAGTATGCCACACAGCTTTTAGAGGTTGGAACGACAGCACCAGCCCTTACGATGCCCACCATCAACGGTGAAACCTTATCGCTAAACGACTTCCGAGGGAAGTATGTGGTGTTGGAGTTTTGGGCTTCTTGGTGTCCCGATTGCCGCAAAATCACACCGAAAGTAGAAGAGTTGGGAGCGAAATATGCCGACCATGGCGTGGCTTTCATACACGTTTCGTTTGACACCAACAAAGAGGCATGGACCCAATACATACAGCAAAATTGGAAAAACAAGCAAGCATACCATGTTTGCAACTTCGAGAAGATGAAAGAATCGAAAGTGGCCAAGGATTTTCAAATCAAGTGGATTCCCTCCTTCTATCTTATCTGTCCAGAAGGAAAGATTGTCATGAGAACGGTGATGGTGGAAAAAATAGAGAAAAAATTAGCTGAGCTGGTGCAACTTTCGAAGCCATGCTGTCGTCTAAAAGCCAAATGATACATCTCAAAGACATCAACAAGACCTATTTTGGCGCACAGCCCTTGCACGTTCTCAAGGGCATCACGCTTGACATAGAGGAAGGCGAATTTGTCTCTATCATGGGCGCATCGGGCTCGGGGAAGTCTACCTTATTAAATATATTAGGCATCCTCGACAATTATGACAGTGGTGAATATGTGCTGTCGGGTACGCTCATCAAAGACCTGAGCGAAAGGCGTGCCGCCGAATACCGCAACAAGATGATTGGTTTCATCTTCCAGTCGTTCAATCTCATCGGCTTCAAAACTGCGGTAGAAAACGTGGAATTGCCCTTGTTCTACCAAGGAGTAAGTCGCAAAACACGCCGTCAGCAAGCGCTTGAATATCTCGACAGATTGGGATTGGCACAGTGGGCAGACCACTATCCCAACGAGATGTCGGGTGGACAGAAGCAACGTGTCGCCATTGCCCGCGCACTGATTACCAAACCGCAGATTATCTTAGCCGACGAACCGACCGGAGCTTTGGACTCGAAAACCAGCGTGGAGGTGATGCAACTGCTCAAGTCGCTCAACCAAGACGAACACATGACCATTGTCGTGGTAACGCACGAGAGCGGTGTTGCCAACGAGACAAACAAGATTATCCATATCAAGGACGGACTGATAGGACGCATTGAGGAGAATCTCGACCATAACTCAAGCCCGTTCGGGACAGGGGGTATCATGAAATAATGCTTAAAACAAGTCGAACATGAGAGACATCTTAACAGAAATATGGGCCACCGCACGACGCAATAAACTGCGCACTACCCTCACAGGGTTTGCGGTAGCGTGGGGCATCTTCATGCTCATATTCCTGTTGGGAGCAGGCAACGGACTGATCAATGCCACGCAACAGAACTCGCATAGATACCTCAATACCTCCATGGTGATATTTGGCGGACAAACTTCAAAGGCACACAAAGGACTAAAGGAGGGGCGCAGGATAGAGTTGAACGACCGTGATATGGAAATCACCCAAGAGCATTTCAGCGACAATGTGGAAGAGGTAGGTGCCGAACTCGATCATGGAAACACCACCATGAGCCATGGAAAAGAGTACACTGCCGCCAACATCAGTGGCGTATATCCCAACGATTACATCATCAACAAGCGCGACATGATCTACGGGAGGTTCATTAATAAGATAGATATCAGAGACCGCAGGAAGTCGATTGTTATCAGTGATGACATGGCGAAGGAGCTTTCACCCACGGGAAATGTGGCAGATATGCTGGGGCAAATCGTGAGAATGGAAGACTTGGCGTTTCATATTGTGGGTATTTATCAAGTAGACAAGAGCATGATGGGTACCGATGCGTTCATCCCTTTCACTACCTATCGCACTATATATAATGTGGGCGACAAGACGGGCAACATCGTTTTCTCGTTCAAAGGCTTGGAGACAGAACAACAAAACGAAGCTTTCGAACAGCGATACCGTGCTAATCTCAACGGCAATCACGGTGCTGCGCCCGATGATGAGGAGGCGGTTTGGATATGGAACCGATTTACGCAAGCCATGCAGATGAACACTGGAATGGGGATGTTGCGCACGGCATTATGGATAGTGGGCATCTTTACCCTGCTCAGTGGCATCGTCGGAGTTTCCAACATCATGCTCATCACGGTGAAAGAACGCACCCACGAGTTCGGTATCCGTAAGGCTATCGGCGCCACACCATGGTCTATTCTGCGGCTCATCATCATTGAGAGCATTATCATCACCACCTTTTTCGGATATATCGGCATGGTATTAGGCATTGCAGCCAATGAATACATGAATGCCACCATTGGCAACATGAAGGTTGATTCGGGCATGTTTACCGCCACCATGTTTGTTAATCCTACCGTTGGTTTCGACGTTTGCATCAACGCCACGCTGCTAATGGTGGTGGCAGGCACTATCGCCGGACTCATTCCTGCACGCAAGGCGGCACGTGTAAGACCCATTGAAGCACTAAGAGCAGAATAAGCCATGAAGTTTGACATCGACACATACAAAGAGATTATCGAGACACTCTCGCGCAACAAGAGTCGCTCTTTCCTTACTGGCTTTGGTGTTTTCT
Source organism: uncultured Prevotella sp. (assembly GCA_900547085.1). GTDB lineage: Bacteria > Bacteroidota > Bacteroidia > Bacteroidales > Bacteroidaceae > Prevotella. Next base: position 7,190 of record URFI01000039.1, on the reverse strand, counting down.
GGGGCATCTTCATGCTCATGGGACTCATCGGAGGTGGACAAGGATTCAGAGAGTTACTCAGTCGGGTGTTCGAAGGCTTTGCTACCAACTCCTCAGTCATCTTCGCTCAACCCACTACCAAGCCATACGACGGCTATCGGAAGGGGCGAAAATGGACATTAGAATATAAAGACGTGGAGCGTATCAAGGCGAACGTACGCGACTTAGACATCGTTACACCGGGACTGTCGCAATGGGGTGGAAACGCCGTGTTTGGCGACAAGAAGAGCAACTGCAACATCAAAGGGCTGATGGCGGATTACGCCAAGGTGGAAACACCACACATGTACTACGGTAGATACCTCAACGAAATGGACATGCAGCAACGCAGAAAGGTGTGCATACTTGGCAAGAAAGTGTACAAGAACTTATTTCCAGGCGGTGGAGACCCTTGCGGTCAGCTCATTAGGATAGACTCTATCTACTACAGTGTCGTAGGAGTAGACTATAGTGCAGGTAACATGCAAATCAATGGATCGGCAGAAGAGAGCGTCGTCATACCGCTTCCGCTGATGCAACAAGCCTATAATTTGGGGCAAACCGTTCACGTTATTTGTGTTACTGGGCGTCCCGGGGTTAAAATGAGCAAGGTGGCACAACCCATGAGAGATGTCATCGCCCGTGCACACCACATTGATCCGACCGACGAAAAGGGCATCACGGTGTTCAATACCGAAGTGATGTACGGCATGGTTGACAGTCTTTTTGCCGGTGTCAACTTCTTGGTATGGCTTATAGGCATCGGCACTTTGCTGGCTGGAGCTATCGGTGTGTCCAACATCATGATGGTAACAGTACGCGAACGAACCACAGAAATTGGCATCAGGCGTGCCATTGGGGCTACGCCACGCACCATCTTGGGGCAGATTATCGCAGAGAGCATCATCCTGATAGCGGTAGCTGGCATGAGTGGGATACTCTTTGCCGTCATCATTCTACAGTTGGCAGAGATGAGTACCACCACCGATGGCTTTACTGCTGCACACTTCCAAGTAAACTTCTGGACTGCTGTGGGCGCTGTCATCATGCTGTCTTTACTCGGTGTCTTGGCAGGGTTGGCACCTGCACTGAGAGCCATGTCCATCAAACCTGTGGATGCCATGCGAGACGAATAACCCAAATAAGAAAACTAATCATAGAACCTATTCATGATACACACTGCCGACCGCAGAACGAGTTGCGCATTGTGAACCATACATTACACCATTATGAAAAAGAATATCAAATTTATCGTTGCAGGCGTTATCGCCCTCATCTTCATCGGAACATTTGTTTTCCTATGGTTCAAGTCACGCCCTCAACCCGAGGTTTACGACGAGTTTACCCCCAAGATGTCGAACCTGAAGAAGGTAACTGTCATCACTGGCAAGATTGAACCTCGCAACGAGGTGAACGTGAAGCCGCAGATTTCGGGTATCATCACCGAGATTATGAAAGAAGCGGGCGAGATGGTGCAGGCTGGAGAGATTATCGCAAAGGTAAAAGTGGTGCCGGATATGAACCAATTATCGAACGCACAGTCACGCGTTCGCTTGGCGCAAATCAACGTGAAGCAAGCGAAAGTGAACTACGACCGTGAGAAGAAACTCTACGACAAAGGATTAGTAGCTGGCGATGAGTACGACAAGATACGGCAAGCCTACCAACAATCGCAAGAGGAAGTGAAGGCTGCACAAGACAATTTAGAGGTGGTTCGCGACGGTGTGTCAAAGAATAATGCCAACACCAGCAGCACACTTATTCGCTCCACCATTAGCGGTTTGATTCTTGATGTACCTGTAAAAGTGGGCAACACGGTCATCTTGAGCAACACTTTCAACGACGGAACCACCATTGCCACGGTAGCCAACATGGGCGACCTTATCTTCCGAGGCAACATCGATGAGACGGAAGTGGGACAACTGTCTGTGGGCATGCCCATGAAGATTACTATCGGAGCCTTGCAGGACAACACCTTGCAGGCGTCTCTCGAATATGTTTCGCCCAAAGCTGTTGAGCAAAACGGCGCCAACCAATTTGAGATTAAAGCCGCCATCCGTAACATCCAGGGCAAAAAGATACGCAGTGGGTACAGTGCCAATGCCGAGATTGTGCTGGCAAGTGCGCAAAACGTGTTGACTGTTCCCGAGAGTGCCATCGAGTTTAGTGGAAAACAAACCTATGTGTATATCGTCAAGGGAGATAAGGATAACAAGACTTACGAGCGACGAAAGGTAGAAACAGGCATGAGCGACGGTCTGAACATCGAAATAAAAAGCGGCTTGAACAAGAACGAAAAGGTGCGTGGCCCTAAGAAAGTAAAGGAAGATTAAGATGACGCAATCGTGCTTTGCCGTCTTATGCGCATGGTCCTGCGGCATTATTCGTCTGTAAGTGATGTTGAATTCTGCTACAAAAAGCTTCATAAAAAACGTAAGTAAAAAAAATACGCTGCAACTCTCAACGAGCTGCAGCGTATAGTATGTTTAACTAAAAATCTTTTCTCAGTAAATGAAAACCTCACGGCCTTCATTGTTACCTGTTAAACAATCTGTTTAATTTACCTTAAACCTAATAACTAAAAACCTAAATCTATTACTACTAACCTAAACAATCTATTAACCTTTTTGGTATTGCAAAGGTAGACAGATTTGCCACTCGTTCCAAATAAGTGAGCCATTTTAGTGCTCAAAATGCCTCTTTCTTGACCTATGTCAATATTTTGTGTCCGCACACAACATACAAAATCAGGCTTCTTCTACTCTTTCGTTGTAACCAAACAGGTATCCCTTTTGCCACGCACATACGATGAAAATGGGCAGAATGGCGCAAGTTCAAGGATGAAATAGGCTAAAAATAGGCGAAACACTTGTTGGTGTTTCCGATTTAGCGTACCTTTACATCAGAATCAAAACGACCTATATGCGCGTTCTTATTGTGAACACCAGCGAGAAAACGGGTGGCGCCGCAGTGGCTTCCAACCGATTGATGCAGGCCTTGAACCAGTCGGGTGTCAAGGCCAAGATGCTGGTCAAGGATAAAGAAACCGACCATCTCACCGTTACGCAGTTGCCCCATCAAGCACTGAAAAGGTTGCATTTTCTATGGGAACGCTGGTGTATATTTTGGCATTTGCATTTCTGTAAACGTCATTTATTCCATGTTGACATGGCCAATGTGGGCTCTGATATCACATCGTTGCCCGAATTTCAAGAAGCTGACATCATTCATTTGGAGTGGATCAACCAAGGAATGTTGTCGCTGCGCAACATTCAAAAGATTCTTGAGAGTGGCAAACCAGTGGTTTGGACTATGCATGACATGTGGCCGGCAACGGGTATTTGTCACCTTACCCTGGCGTGCCAGAACTTTCAAACGCAGTGTGGCAACTGCATGTATCTGCCCCATCATGGATCACAAAACGACCTCTCGCACAGGGTATGGAAACGAAAACAAAAGGTATATGCATCGGGCAACATCCATTTTGTGGCATGTAGCAACTGGCTTGCCGCACAGGCAAAGGCAAGCGGACTATTGCAAAACCATGCGGTGACAACCATTCCGAACCCCATTGACACCCACCTCTTTGCTCCTAACGATAAGGTAGCGGCTGCCAGGCGGTTGGGATTGCCTACCGATAAACAGCTTGTTTTGTTCGCATCGCAGCGCATTACGAACGAAAATAAGGGCATCCAGTACCTCATCGAGGCCTGTAAACAACTTGTCACTGCTCATCCTGAAATGAAAAACAGTGTGGGATTGGTGATGTTGGGCGGTCATGCGGAAGAGTTGGAAGGTGCCTTTAGCTTGCCAACTTATTCGCTTGGATATGTCAATGACACGAAGAAAATAGTGGACGTGTACAATGCAGTGGATGTATTTGTACTGCCTTCGCTCTCAGAAAATCTTCCCAATACCATCATGGAGGCCATGTCATGTGGTGTACCCTGTGTTGGTTTTGACGTGGGGGGCATTCCCGAGATGATTGATCATTTGCAAAACGGCTATGTGGCTCGCTACAAAGATGCCGCATCGCTGGCCGAAGGCATCGCATGGATACTTGACAAAGATACCAATGGTGCGGAACTGAGTAGGCGATGCATCCATAAAGTGCAAACTGCTTATGCACAACAGCATGTGGCAAAACGCTATTTGGAGGTTTACCAAGAGGCAATGGAGGAAGGCAGAAGGTAATGAGCTGGAGTTATTGGGAGTTAGTTGGAGTTAATAGGAGTTATCGGAAATTAGACCTTGTGCACGGAAAAACTATTGTCTGTTAACTCCCGATTACTCCCTCGTAACTCCCCTTAACTCCCCAAACAAAAAGAGATATGATAAAATTCAGCGTCATCACATGCACCTATCAGGCAGAAAAAGAATTGCAACGAACGCTTGACAGTGTGCTGAAACAGAGATATAAAGAGGTAGAACACTTGATTGTTGATGGTGCTTCTACGGATCAAACGGTGCGCATGGCAAAGCGTTACGCCGCACTTTCTGCCGAGATGGAAACCGGACACGAGGTGGTGGTGTCGTCAGAACCTGACCATGGTTTGTACGACGCTATGAACAAAGGCTTGCAGAGGGCTACGGGCGACTATGTGTTGTTTCTCAATGCCGGTGACAGCTTTCCGGCAAACGACACGCTGGAACTTGTGGCTGGTAGCGTGGGCGCATACGATGTCTTGCCAGCCGTGCTGTATGGCGATACCCATATCGTTGATGACAAGGGCGAATTTGTGCGCCGCCGGCGCCTGATCCCACCGCGCCATCTCACCTGGCGTTCGTTCTTACACGGCATGTTGGTGTGTCATCAGGCTTTTTATGCACGCACCGACATTGCCAAGGTTACGCCTTACCTGACGAAGTATCGCTATTCTGCCGATGTTGATTGGTGCATACGAATCATGAAAGAGGCCGCCCGTAGGCACTTGCCATTGCGCAATGTGCAGGCTGTGGTGGCAAATTATCTGGATGGCGGCATGACCAATCAAAACCACCAAGCATCGCTCAAAGAGCGTTTTCACGTCATGGCGTCGCATTATGGCTATCTGCCAACCCTCGCGATGCACGGCTGGTTTGTGATTAGAAGTGTTTTCAAACGGTGAAATTGGGGTGAAGCTGCATGTCGGTAACTGGACTATTGGCAGCCCACTGGTAGTTTCAACGCCATGCTGATCTGACTACATAAGAACTCGTTTTGTTGATTTATTTCAAAATTTTCAAGTTTTGAAATAGAAAAAAATTATCCGCTGATGGTGACTTTTTAGTGGTCTATCAAGCTAAAAAGTCATACTTTACAGCATCAAAACAGGCAGTTTATCGTGTTATTTGTATGTTTTAGCCATGCTATTGGCATGCTATTGGAACGCAATAGCATGCATATTGGCGTTCAATAAGCATGCTTTTGGAGGGAAACCAGTAACAAATTTGACGAATAAAACACGCTAAAACCTATAACTATTTATTGTTCAAGTAGTTGTAAAAATCGCTCATATTTTGCGTATTTGCCATCAACCTTGCGGTTGGTTGCAAATAAGCTCGTATTTCGAGGGCATGTAAAATTATTTCTTAGTTGCTCAATCAGATTTTCCATATCAGCAGTTGGTGGGGTGTGAATTATCACGTTCCGCCGCTATCAGCGGAAACAGGAAATGAAAATGGGAAAAGGAAAAATGGGAATTAAACCCCCAAAATTTCCCATTTCCCATAATCATGGATGCACTCTATAAGTTAGATGGCTGATAAACCACCAGCAAAAACTATTCTGGAACCCACACCGAGACATTTCCAGCCGGACAGGTAAAGTTGCCCCAACCATTCTCATCAATCTGAATCTTGTGGTCGAATCTGCCCAACAAATCGTAGAATTTCTGCCCAGCATAAGCCTTGCCTACTTCCATGGGTTTCTCGTATTGGTCCTTGTTGCTCATCACCACGGCACATCCCCGGTTATATCCATCGCCCTCGCGTGTCCAACCAAGGCAGTTGGCGTCTTCAAAATAATCGCGCTGGGTGCCATAAGCATTTTCTTTTCGGGCTTTCAACAGACCGTCAATGCCATCAACTTTATCCAAGAAAATCTCATAATCGTTGCCATCCTGCCCCTTATCCGTATAATGTACGCCAAACAAATCGGGATAAAACACGCAGGGATAACCGTCTTGTCGCAATAAAATGAGGGCATAAGCCAATGGCTTGAACCACGCTTCTACCGGTGCTTCCAACGCCTGTAGAGGTTGGGTGTCGTGATTGTCGACCACAGTAACTGCCTTGTCGGGGCGGGCTGACAACAGGGTTTCATCAAAGATGCAACGCAAATCGTAATCACCGCCACTGTTGGAGGCAATATGGAAGTTTTGCTGCAGCGATGCATCGAACAGGCTCATGCATCCATCCGTAGCTTCGAGATAATCGAGCATCAACGGAAGCAAGCCTGGTGTCCAGTACTCACCCACGGCAAAAATATCCTTTCCTGTATTCGAGCGCAATAAATTCAGCCACTCTTTATAGAATTCAGGCGATTGATGCTTCACGGCATCCAGCCGCACACCATCGAAAAACACTTGGTCGTGATACCATTTTGCCCAGTCGTTCAGTTCCTTGCGAACATAGGGATTTCGGTGCTCAATATCGTTGTACATCAAATAGTCGTAATTGCCTTTCTCCGTACCAACAACAGTTTCCCACCCATCGCCATGGTCGTTGATGATTTGGAAGATGCCTTTGTCCTGCCCTACCGCATAATCTACGCCGGAGAAGCAAGTGAAATCCCACTTAAATTTAGAATATTTGTCGCCACGACCCGGGAAAGTAAACTTGGTATAGCTTTCAATTTCGAAAGGGGCTGATATGTTTTTTTGACGGTTGTTGGGATCTACTTTCACCACATGAAAGTGTTCGGTTTCATCACCACCGGCCTTATGATTGAGCACCACATCGACCATCACCGAGACATCCTTGCTCTGTAGGGTCTTGCAAGCATCGATGTATTCGTCCTTGGTACCATATTTCGTGGCAATAGTTCCTTTCTGATCGAATTCTCCTAGGTCAAACAAGTCATAAGGATCGTAGCCAACAGAGTTGCTACCGCCAGCAGCCTTGTATGCTGGGGGAAACCACACCATGGTGATACCCAACTCTTGAAGCTGATCAGAAATCTCTTTCATGTG